>NZ_JBIQOB010000079.1:0-918 GCF_044130285.1 Acinetobacter sp. BSP-28 | reverse complement strand
GACCAATCCATTACTTTTGCTTTCACCACTGCATTCATCCCAAATCCCCTACCATCTTCTCAATCTGCTGAATTGCTAAACCTGACTTCACTTGCTCTGTACTAAACCGTATTACCTGGTAACCCATCATTACTGCAGCGTTGTATTTCTCCATATCCCCAATGTATCCCTTACCTCTCGTATGTCTGCCACCACTCCAGATCCCACCTTCCACCTCAACCAATATCATTTTGCCTACCAGGTGGAAATCGGCTCTCCATTTCCGTTTTGGGTGAAACTTAAATTCCTGTTCAAAGTTGATTTTTAGGGCTTTCAAGTCTCTGGCCAGTTTAGCCTCTCCTTCGCTTTGAACCTTTTCACCGTTGATCTTCTTGGGCCGCTTGGTGGCAGTCTTACGACCACCACCGTAAAGTTTTTTGTATTCAGCGAGTGAGATGCTGCTCATTAGTCACCTGCGACCAGCTTAAAAACCAAAATCACCACAATGATTGAAACTGAGAATCCAATACCAAAACTAAAACCGCGGTTCATCCACTCCATGACAGCGATATTGTTAAAACCGCCAGTCGCCCACTTCCAAATGAATTTGACCGCAAAGAGCAAGGCCATACTAAGCAGAATACAAATTAGAAAATCCTTGTTATTCATGCTCACCTCGTAGGATTTTCTCTAAATCATCCGCCTGACTAAGCATGATGTTTTGCTCTCGATAGTTGTAAGCATGACTTTTCGATGCGGCTTTCAAAATATCAATCTGATCCTCAATTTTCTTTTTCAGCTCATCAATCTTGGCTTGTTGGTGGTTCCATGCCATTTCGGAAACCTTGTGTTCATTACCAAGGAAATAAACTGTTTTCTCATTTGCATTCAGGCTTCTAAACCACTGTTCAAACTCACTCATCTCTCAATCACCTTCGT
>NZ_JBIQOB010000078.1:0-995 GCF_044130285.1 Acinetobacter sp. BSP-28 | reverse complement strand
TATGCCACGGGCTGAGGTCAGTAGGATTACGCCAGTACCAGCGCAACCGCTTTTCTATTTCAGGGGCGTAACGTTGAACCCAGCGATAAATCGTGGTGTGATCAACCTTTACACCACGTTCGGCCAGCATTTCCTGAAGTTCGCGATAGCTACTGCCATATTTACAATACCAGCGCACAGCCCAAAGAATGATTTCACCCTGAAAATGACGACCATGGAAGGGATTCATAGGCTACACCTTTAGCTAAAACGGTCTTTAGCTTATCATTCGTGGTTATTTGCAACAGTGCCGTTTTCGGTCTCTAAGCTTTTTTGAAGGGAATATCATCGACTCAGATCCCTATTTGCACAGTGCCCCAAAAGCCTCTTTTATTAAAGAAATAATGTGATTTTGTATGCAATTTGTTGTATTATTTTGTTTGATTTAGCAAACATAGACATTTGAGTAAGCTACTCATATCGAGTTTTGTGAAATATAGCAACCAAATCATGACAGGCTGAATCTGAAATTATTTATCGTTGTGGAAAGTCCAAATCCGTTAAATAGACTACAGGTGCCTTTGCCATAAAAGGGTTAGGTATTCACTAAGTGAAATTACCGTGATTTTTGTACTGTTATAACTTAAAAAATGATTTCGATGACCATTTGGTTAAATTTTAAAAATATCCAAAGAGATTGTATGAAAAAGCCTATCTTGTTTCTCCTTTTATCATTTTTTCCTTTATCATCTTTTGCGGATAATCAAATATTTGATGTTTCTTATACACAAGAAAAAAATAGTAATAGTCAACCTGATTGGAAAATGACTGAATTAGGCTATACCAAAAAAGAAAAAAATGACTATTGGCAACTTTCTATTAGAGATTATGAGAGATATAATAGATCTCTTTCATAAATCAAAAAATGACCACCTTTTTGATTGATATTTTCACTCTAATTTTCTTAGCATTCGTGCATAATCTGCGGATGAAATACATCAATTCAAAGAAGCTTT
>NZ_JBIQOB010000077.1:0-1080 GCF_044130285.1 Acinetobacter sp. BSP-28 | reverse complement strand
GCGATGCCACATACCCAGAAGGGATGGTTAGGTGTTGCGATAATTTCGGAAGGAAGAGTTGGATTGTTACTAAAATCATCCACTAACTCTAAAGCACGCAGTACCCATACCGGTTTTTTATCTAGTTTAAAAGTATTAACTACAGGCTTATACTCCTGAATATCTGTACCATCTTCAGGTCTTGATAAAACTAAATCTCCGATTTGAATATCTTCAATCTGTTTCCACATTATATGTGGTAAATCAAGATTTCTTTGAACACGGATTAAAGTTCCGGCAATAAAACAACCAGTAAATGTTGTTATTTCTTTCAATTTATCACCCATAAAAATGCCAAAAAAAATAAATACCCTAAGAACAAATGATCTTTTTATGTTAGAGGCTATTGATTATGAAAAAGATGTAGCATTCAAATTGTAACGGAAAATTCTTTATATCTAAATTTCCTTATTTTTCGAGATATTTTATGCTCATCTTGATAGATGAGATATGGATATTAGTTCAATTTTTTAATTGGTAGAGCCGCAGATAAATTAATCTTCAAATATCAAACAAGGATTTCGGCAATAGAGCCAATATAACTACTTGATACAATTAAAATTATTTCGTTTATAAAAATAAAGCCCCTCAAAAAATCAACCAATTTTCAGAGGGGCTTGCACCTAAGTGCTCTTTTTTTAAATTCAGTTGAAATCTTAGTCACGGACAAATTCAACAGTACCATTTTCCAAAGATTTAACACGTGCTAAAGATTCAACACGGTAACCTTTATCCAATGACAATTGGCGACCAGGTTGGAAAGATTTTTCAATCACAATACCAATACCCACAACTTCAGCATTTGCCTGATGAATTAAATTGGCAAGACCTAAAGCTGCCCTGATCCTTTGTCAGGAAATTATCCATCACGCGGGCTTTAGCGCTAGAGTTGATGGTTTTTTTTGCAATGGCAACCCTCCTTTTTAAAAAATTCCTCTTTCTATCAGAATTACTTTATAAATACGCTTAACTGTGATTGGTTAATTGTATTTTTATAAAAAGTAGATGTTCATCACATTTAAATGAGGGTTCTAATAAAAT
>NZ_JBIQOB010000076.1:0-1118 GCF_044130285.1 Acinetobacter sp. BSP-28 | reverse complement strand
GCACCGGCAACGGAATCCCAGCGGCGGGTAATGTGTCAGCCAAAACGGATGATCAATCGGTAAGACAATTCGATTCAAAGCTAAATGTGCAGGACGTACACGACTATCATTGATAGCCGAATACATCAGATACGGTCGTTTAGCCTTATTCCGCTGTTGCTGTTGCCATCGTCCATGGCCATAAGCATTCTGGATATTGGTACGGAATACATTGTCCAGGTAATGCTTTGGCAGAATGATTTCAGATTCAGCAATTAGCTTTTGGAAGTCGTTAAATGTCCCACCATCTGCAATAGATTTATTCACGGCCTTGATGACGGTCTCAATCTGCTCAAGACTCGACAAAAAGCTAACCGTAGTTGCCATCTGCCGGGTCTTAAGGTCCATTGAATAAAATTCATCAGGTAAAACAATCTTTTTGCTGTGAGCGAATTCCAATGCCTCAAGGAATGTGACTGGTTGCATGATGTATACCTATTAAAAAACCACCTTTCGGTGGCTTGGCTGCTGCTTTCAGTAATTTCTTAAGGACCTTCTTACATTTCTTTTTTGAATGGTTTGCAACCAAATAAGGTTCCCCATGCTCATTAATGTACCAACCACTAGGTTTCATATCACTGCCCATCCTTCGCCATTGCATACCCCAACACATCTGCAGCATATAAAGCCTGATCTAAATTCGCAGTGAATTCAGTCCGTGATGCCTCAGGTAATAACTTTGCCAAGTTAAAAACTAAAGTTTCAGGACTGTCGGATTCAGCCACCAATTGTTTAATCTGATCCTGATTTAAAAGCTCTAAATCACTTTGGCCATCCGTCAGCTCTTCAACTTCTTGCTGTGCTGCAGATAACTTGTTGGCAGATGCCTTAAAGCTAAATGCTGTTTTAGGTAATGCTGAGAATTGAGTATTCGCCGGTAATTGCTGAACCTCGGCAATATCACCATCCTGTAAGCCATATTCACGCTGAAAGTATTGTGGTGTCAGGTTAGCCCCGGCATTTTTAAGATGAGCATCACGCTCTGCCTGTTCTTTGTTGAGTGGCTTAGGCTTCTCACCCAGCATGACCTCATATTCACCCCAGCCATTTAATGCACAAAGTGCATTAACAACTGCCTG
>NZ_JBIQOB010000075.1:0-1152 GCF_044130285.1 Acinetobacter sp. BSP-28 | reverse complement strand
TTCCTTGTCAGACATAGTGATCAGCATCTCGATTCATATCCAGTCCATGATGTTGATGCGCATCATAGACCAGACATTTTTATTGGTGAGAATACAGACACTTTAAATGGTTTCTAACAAAATCACTTCGTATAATGTAGCCGTGATTATGTTAC
This sequence comes from Acinetobacter sp. BSP-28, assembly GCF_044130285.1. Classification (NCBI taxonomy): domain Bacteria; kingdom Pseudomonadati; phylum Pseudomonadota; class Gammaproteobacteria; order Moraxellales; family Moraxellaceae; genus Acinetobacter; species Acinetobacter sp. BSP-28. The sequence continues at coordinate 997 of NZ_JBIQOB010000075.1, read as the reverse complement.
TTGCGCTTCACATTGCTACAAATAAAAAGCCCATTGGTAAATCTCTCCAGTGGGCTTTTTATTTGTCAATGTTGCTAGGATCGCAGAGGGCAGAGAAGTGCATTTAACATCAATCCGCATTATACGACATCGGTCTATGCGAGTGACGGAGGGAGGAGGGACGTTCGACCGACGGATTGAGCATTGATCGGTGTCTTTTTGAGCGTTTTTGAGGAGGCACACTACTGTCTAATAGTGTGCCTGACTGCGGAAAGTTTTTTGCAATTCGCTCTATGAGCTATATATAACGGAGCTTAATAGTGTGCCTGACTGCGGAAAGTTTTTTGCAATTCGCTCTATGAGCTATATATAACGGAGCTTTCAGACTTAATGAGACTGTTTCGCATTTATACATTTATTTTGCTATAACTTTTACTTGTCCACTTGTTGTTAATTCAGTTTCATTTATACATTGTTCTAAAATAATATGTACAAGCTCACTTTCCTTGATTGGCATTAAATTCCTATTAATCAATAGTTTATTAAGTTCAATGCATTTTTTTCTAAGCATTTCTTGCTCTTTATCGTTTAGCCTAACTGTAATTGCCATTTTTTAACCAATCTGTATTCATCTAACATGTTGTCAATACTACTTGTATACATGTAATTTGTGCTTGATATTCATGTGTACATGTATTAAATTCTCATCAATGTTATTTGTATACATGTTTAAAATGCTTGATTTTCTCCGTTTAGCGATTCCAATCATTCCTACGCATGTGCGTAGCTTTGATAATCACCATCAATTTAATGGTGATATTCGCGATTATGGAGTTCCAGCAGCAACTCGACATGTAAGTAAGACAGATGACGGGCAGACCATAACAGGGGACTTGTATCACTACTGTCCCATAGTTTGCTTTAAATAAAAAAACCTGAGTCTAAATAGTTAAAATATGAGTGCAAACAAACACTTTAACTATAAAGGACTCAGGTTTTGTCACATCAGAATACCGTA
>NZ_JBIQOB010000074.1:0-1202 GCF_044130285.1 Acinetobacter sp. BSP-28 | reverse complement strand
GTCGTCATGATGAAGCCGTAAAGTCAGAATGCCTTTCCATTATTTCTGAACATCTGCTGGGCTTTGGCCCAACCTTGGCTCATGAGAAGCTCAGTAGTATGTTTGGCCTGCATATCCCGATAGAAACGGTTCGTCGCTAGATGATTGCAGCCGATTTATGGATTCCTCGCGCCAAGCGTCTGAAACGCCCATATCAGCCTCGATATAACCGGGATTGTTATGGTGAACTGATCCAGATTGATGGCTCATATCATGACTTGTTTGAAGGACGAGCACCTAAATGCTGTTTACTGGTGTTTATATGATGCCACAGGAAAATTGCAGCATTTACGCTTCTGTGAATCAGAATCAGCCTTTGACTATATGATTTCAACACGCCTGTATGTCGAACAGCACGGTAAACCATTGGCGTTTTACAGCGACAAACATTCAGTTTTTAGGGTGAATCAAAGCAGCAAGAAAGACACCAAGATTACGCAATTTGGACGCGTACTCAGCACTCTGAATATCGATATCATTTTCGCTAATTCACCCCAGGCTAAAGGACGTGTAGAACGAGCCAACAGGACCTTGCAGGACCGTCTGATTAAAGAAATGCGCCTTGAAGGTATCAGTTCAATTGAAGAGGCGAATAAGTGGCTGCCCTGCTTTATTGAGCAATTCAATCTCAAGTTTGCCAAGATGGCTTTTAATCCTAAGAACTTACATCGGACTGTCACTGAAACAGCCGAGGAATTAGATGATATTTTTACCTGGCGTGAACCCCGCAGAGTCACCAATAGCTTGACCATTACTTATGATAAATGCGTATATCTCCTGGAGAATACGGCAGAAAATCAGAGGTTGATCGGTAAATATCTTGAGTTCCTGGAATATCCGGATGGTACGGTAGCGATTGAGCATCAAGGTCGGAAGATCAATTACAGCATCTTCGATAAGTTAAGTCAGCTCAACCAGCGAGAGATCGTTGAGAATAAACGTTTAGGGGCTGTTCTCAATCATATCCAACAACAGCATGAAGAATTGGAATTGGAACAGCAAAATAAACGGAGTCGTTCTCAATCTATGCCACGTATACGTGCGGGCACTGTTGCAAATAGAGATTTGAGTCGATGATGTTCCCTTTAAAAAGTGCTTAGAGACCGAAAACTCTGTTGATTAGATACACTTCACCCTGAGGCTGACCATAATAGAATGATGAA
>NZ_JBIQOB010000073.1:0-1240 GCF_044130285.1 Acinetobacter sp. BSP-28 | reverse complement strand
TGCCCAGCCAACTCATGATGACAATCTGACAAGAATTGAATCTTTCCATCCGTCAAAAATAGGTGGCATCGACTTGCAGGATAATGATCATTAACGAGTAAAGATGGCGTAAACGTTGGCTTATTCACATCACCATTAAAATTCCATGTGCTGCCGTTTGGATGTGCGCTTGGGTTTGTGTGGTATGGATGCATATATTTACAGCCCGGGCATTTAAAGTAGTAAGTGCCATTACTACTTTTCTCTAAATAAGGACTTACTTTTTCCCAGTATTCAGTCATGAGTTCACTCCCATACATTTTTGATAACGATCAACTTGCCGGGTCCATACTCCATAGCAATTGTTAGATCGAATGCTGCAGTCATGCTTGGCCACATATTTCCACTTCAGCAGTGACTGGCAAGCCTGGATATATTTTCCCTGCTTTAGATTGCGAAGCATGGATGAGTTGTTCCAGTTGGCTTGGCCAAAGTTATAAGTAAAGTCTAAATAGGTGTCATATTCGACTTGAGACAATTTCACCCCCTGCAGTGATTTACGAAATACAACCTCATCTTTCGAGACGTGTGCTTTTGCCCATTCTTGAGCTACTTTTCGCGTGATTGGCGGATCAGTCATTTTGATTGGTTCACCATTAGGTTTAACCGTTGAGCCGATACCCTGGGTGACTACCCCGCCACCATCTTTGTAAGGCTTTGCTGAATAGCCCTCACGTATTTCTAAAGACGTAAAAAAAGCAGCCGAAGCTGCTAATAGTGCGACCGAGATTTTAGTCTTTGACATTACATTCACCATTTAATTTTCGCTTTGTCAGCTCATGAATCTCTTTTTCACGCTGATTCCGCTGCCATGAAAAGTACACATTGATGAGCAAACCAAGTACTGCAACCCCGATACCAACCCACCCCATCCAATCAATGCCCATAAAAAAACCGGCTGCACTTGCTGCACCGCCGGTTACTGTTGCTTTTGATCCTAAAGCTGCTGCAGATGTTTCCGCTACTGCTGCGGTCGTTTCAGACATTGCGCCCCCTAATTTTTGGCAATAAAAAAGCACCTGATTGGGTGCCATTGGTTTGTTTTTACTTAAACTTCTATTTGCACAACAGCACCCGAAGGCGCTGTCCGCTTGATTTCCTGATTTGATACAAATACCCGGGTGCCAACTGAATATTTTGTGCTGCTGGTGCACAGTACAAGACCGGTACCATCTACCACCAAGACTTTATATTTAGGATG
>NZ_JBIQOB010000072.1:0-1324 GCF_044130285.1 Acinetobacter sp. BSP-28 | reverse complement strand
TGCCCAGCCAACTCATGATGACAATCTGACAAGAATTGAATCTTTCCATCCGTCAAAAATAGGTGGCATCGACTTGCAGGATAATGATCATTAACGAGTAAAGATGGCGTAAACGTTGGTTTATTCACATCACCATTAAAATTCCAGGTACTGCCATTGGGGTGTGCGCTTGGGTTTGTGTGATATGGATGCATATATTTACAGCCCGGACATTTAAAGTAGTAAGTGCCATTACTACTTTTCTCTAAATAAGGACTTACTTTTTCCCAGTATTCAGTCATGAGTTCACTCCCATACATTTTTGATAACGATCAACTTGACGGGTCCATACTCCATAGCAGTTGTTGGATCGGATGGAGCAATCGCGCTTGGCCACATATTTCCACTTCAACAATGACTGGCAAGCTTGCACGTATTTGCCCTGCTTTAGATTGCGAAGCATGGATGAACTATTCCAGTTGGCTTGGCCGAAGTTATATGTGAAGTCTAGATAGACGTCATACTCAGTCTGGGATAGCTTCACACCAGGCAGTGATTTACGAAAAGCCACTTCATCTTTTGATACGTGAGCCTTTGCCCACTCTTGAGCTGTCTTTCGAGTTATTGGTGCATCAGTCATTTTGATTGGTTGGCCATTAGGTTTTACCGTTGAGCCAATGCCCTGGGTGACCACACCACCACCATCTTTGTAAGGCTTTGCTGAATAGCCTTCACGTATTTCTAAAGACGTAAAAAAAGCAGCCGAAGCTGCTAATAATGCGACTGAGATTTTAGTCTTGGACATTGCATTCACCATTCGCCTTTCTTAGTGCAATTTGATGTAGTTCATCTGCACGTTTATTTTCCTGTCGCTTGTAATACCAGTTGATTAAGAAACTCATAAAACTCACCAGCAGACCAGCAATTGCGATAACCAAACCCAATGCTGTGACCGGATCTAACCCTAAAAACTTCCCGGATAATCCAGCTATTGAACCGCCAACTGCTGTTTTTGCTGATGCTGAAGTAACTGCTGCACTTGCTTCGGCAATTGCTTGCCCTGTCGTTTCAGACATTTCGCCCCCTAATTTTTGGCAATAAAAAAGCACCTATTTAGGTGCTGTTGGTTGTGTTAATTATTTGGGTGTTCCCTTATAGGTGGTGTGAAGCTCGCAGTATGCCTGCACACACCTTTCGTTATCCGCAAGTCATCAATATAACCATCCAAATGCCAGTTGTTTGGCAGCACACGACCGTTACCTGAGCCAATAGATACATTTGACGTGTTTGGGCTATTAAACGGTATATTGTTTTGAGTGGTTGTTGTTCCTTTTAGGTTTCCGTT
>NZ_JBIQOB010000071.1:0-1530 GCF_044130285.1 Acinetobacter sp. BSP-28 | reverse complement strand
TTCATCTTCTTTAAAAAAAATGAATGAAGAAAAAGACAATGAAAAGACTCAGATGCTGTGGGATGTTAATCCGGAAGTGGTCGAAAACTACTGGTCAAGCACGCAGCGTGATTAAAAAATATGTAAAAAATGGGCTCGCTCCCATTATAAAAAGAAGTGCTTAGCGAGAAGTACTTCAAAATTAGAAAAAAGGAAAATAACCATGAATAAGACTATCAAAACAATCGCCTTATCTGTTGCCTTCTTGTCCGGTGCAGGCATGGCTAATGCTCAAGAGGTCACTGTAGATACTGGGTTAAATGGTGCCTTAAATCTTTTATCTCAACATACCCAGCCAAATGGTACTGCGCTTAACCTTGCCATTAATACCGCTACTGTTGATGCAACAGTCAATGTAGATGGGCGGTATAATTCACTGAATAATGTGGGAGACAAAATTGCAGTAGAAACTTCAGCAATTGGTGCGGTAAACACCGGTAGCATTAATTTACAACAAGGCAATTTGAGCGCAGTGAATACGGGTACATTAGAGACAACTCTGGATGCTGAAAGAAGTGCGGCGCGTAATTTGGAAGAATGGCGTACTGAACGCTCATCAGAGTTTGAAAGTTCTATCAGTACATCGTTTAATACTGACACTTATGACCAATTCTCTGAAACTCTGAGTAATTACACTGCAGCGAATTTAGCCTTTAATTCAGCAGCTATTGATGCATCTGTAAATGTAGATGGAAAAGTGAATCATATTGATGGTATCAAAACTTCAGCTATTGGTGCTGTAAACACCGGCAGCATTACTGTGACCGTAAAGTAAATCCACCGTTCAATATGATCCAGGGTCTAACTATTTGCGGATAGTTAGACTTTTTTATTTTAGTACAAAAAATGTTTATTGAGTATCGTTTTGTAGTCGAATCAATCTGCTACAAGTCATATTTGGTCTGAAATTTCGCTTGCTATCAAGTGTAAACCACGCCATTCTCAAGGTTCTACTCGAATGATTAGATAGAAAAAGAGTGCAGCGAATTTCATCTTTTTTCTTGTATCTAAATTTGATGCAGGTACTGGAAAATTTTATTCAGATAGAATCGGCGATTAATTGCCGATTTTGTCACCATTTTCAGAATATTCTTTCATATAAAATATTTGCTATAAAAAATACCTACAAAAAAAGAGCACCTAAGTCAAGCCCATCTGAAAATTGGTTGATAAATTTTCAATAAAGAGACTATGGTACTTGGTCATTTGGGTTCGTAAATGCCCCACAATTGGTATTGTGAACCCAGAATGATCGTGTCCCGACATAGTAGGTATGATAATCTTCAACTTCAAAATTATAGACATCAGCGAGATATGGAATATATTCACTTTCTCCTTGTTCATTCTCAGAATGATAAGAATTATAAGCAAGCTTCCCATTTATCCTTCCTGTTTCTCTAATAGTATTCAAATCAAAAGCTGAACCATAGCCATCGCCTTCAGGATCTAATGCCCATGCAATATGCGCTTCCTCTGTTTGATATAATTGCG
>NZ_JBIQOB010000070.1:0-1601 GCF_044130285.1 Acinetobacter sp. BSP-28 | reverse complement strand
GCCGACTTGTTTCAAAATCGACTTTTTGCTGATTTCTTAGTCATGACTAAATTTTTAAGTTATTGATATTTATATTAATATACAAGTGTACTTCGTATAACCACCATTATGTTAAATAGCTGTTGGGCTAGATGATTTTTATATAAGAAGTTATTTAACAAAAATTAATACATATGTAATATTTAGTATATGAGATTATATGTGCCATCTTTTTTAAAGAAATTTAACCTAATGTTTTTTAATCAAAAATATTTTTTTCAAGCAAGCTTCATTACGATGGTTATCGGTTTTGGTATGAATTTAAATGCAAGTGAAGTCAGTCAAAATGAGAAAAATATTGAAAAAGTTGTTACCCAATCATTTAAGCCACTTATAGATGAGTATGGTGTAGCTGGTATGGCTATAGGCGTAATTTACAACGGTAAAAGTTATGAAAAATATTATGGTGTCCGATCTAAAGATACAAATGAAAGCGTAAATAGTCAGACACTTTTTGAGTTAGGTTCTTTAAGTAAAACTTTTACTGCTATTTCAGGAACATATGCCAATAATCAAGGTAAAATATCGTTCAACGATCATCCTAGTAAATACGTCCCTGCTTTAAAAAATTCAGAAATTGATAAGGTAAATTTATTAGAGTTATTAACTTATACAAGTGGCAATTTGCCATTACAATTTCCAGATAATATCAAAACTGATAAGCAAATATTAGAGTATTTCAAAAATTGGAAAGTAAAGAATCCTCCTGGTACTTATCGTGAATACTCAAATCCAAGTATAGGACTTTTTGGGTATCTAACTGCAAAATCGATGAATGTTCCTTTCTCTTCATTATTAGAGAAGACTGTTTTTCCTCAACTTAATTTGAAACATACATACGTCAATGTTCCAGAAGCACAAAAAACGAACTATGCTTTTGGTTATGATGAAAATAATAAGCCAATTCGAGTTAATCCTGGTCCATTGTCGGATGAAGCATATGGCGTTAAATCAACACTCCCAGATATGCTTAAGTTTGTAAATTCGAATCTTAATGTAGATACAAATAGCCCTGCTATGAAAAAAGCTATACTGGATACACACAAAGGATATTTTAAAGTTTCTGATAGCGGTATGACACAAGCACTTGGATGGGAAATGTTTTCTTATCCCACTACTTCTGAAATTCTACAGGCTAGTAATTCAAAACAAATCTTATTGGGCTCAAATCCTGTTGTAAAAGAATTATCGCAACCAAAATCTAAAGTTTTTCATAAAACAGGTTCGACTAATGGCTTTGGGGCGTATGTTTTATTTATTCCAGAAGAAGGATTTGGATTGGTTATGTTAATGAATAAAAAGATACCAAATATAGATCGTATTAAGGCTTCATATAATGTTTTTGAGACATTGAAAGATAATTAACTTTCTCTAAAATTAACATAATACACGTTATACGAATTCCCAAGGCATGGCTTTTAGTCATGCTTTTTTTATCAAAAGACTATACCTGAATGATAGCGAGCCAAATCGCATACAATATCTATCATTAGACTTAATGCAATAATTAAATGATAGTATTATCATTAATCTAATAGAATTAAGATTAAATGATAGAAATG
>NZ_JBIQOB010000007.1:0-164874 GCF_044130285.1 Acinetobacter sp. BSP-28 | reverse complement strand
GAAGCTGTTGCAAAATTTGTAGCGAATGGTGGCCAGATTAAGCCGGCTGTAAATACCAATAAAGCTGAGTTTAATTACTGCAATGCAGATACTGTTTTGCAAAGTGCTGAGCGTCCTAACAGTCACCAAAACCACATTTTGCGTACACGTGCTGAAAAGCAAGGTTTAAAAAGCTATAAACCGGTTGCCCCATGCAGATCATGTGGTACTTCCGAGCGATCTGTGAAATCAAATATCTGTCTTGAATGTGACCGCCGCAGAGCAAGAGCCAAAACAGGCTTGAGTCTTAAAAATTTGGAAGCCATTGGGCATTACCTGCTTGGAAAAGGTGAATCGGTTGAGTTTACCAGTGGCGGTAAAAAGTACGTTTTGAAAGTTGAGGTGGCGTGATGGGATTAACAAATAAACAGCGTGTTAAGCGTACCAAGAAAGTCAAATCAAGCGGATTTTTCTCACACGTTAGCTTATCCACGGCTCGTTTTTATTACTTAGGTTGTGATGGGGTTGTTTATCGGGATGATGTGTATCGCAATTGCCTGCGCCCTGCTCATCTCAGTGTAGAGCAACTGCTTGGCAACCCTAATGTGTTAACTCGTTCTGAGTTTAAAGAATGGCTTGATAGTAGAAAGGTGGCGTGATGGATATTCAAAAAGAAAGAGAGGCTTTTGAACAGTGGTATTTAGAGCACCACCGCATAACGCACATGCCATCAATTTATTGCCCAGCCGATGCTTTGTATGGAGGGGCTTACACAAATACGTTATGGACAGGTTGGCAAGCAGCCAAAGCCCAAGCGGTGCCGGAATGGATCGAATATGAAAAGCAGTCACCACGCATCGATGGTCGGTATCAAATTTTCATTAATGGTGAGCAACTTGCAGCAGATTGGGAGTCACCTTATGGATTCTCAAGTGCGGAGGATGGAACGGCATTCATTCAGGAATTAATCACTCACTGGTCTGTATTGAATAATGATCCAGTGATCGAAGCACAGGAGCAAAAGGGATGAATAAAAATACCAAAACTGAGCGCCCTATCCTTTTTAATTCTGAAATGGTTAAAGCTATTCTTTCAGGCAATAAGACTCAGACACGCCGAATTATGCGTCGTCAACCTGATGCAGTTGAGTATTTTAAGCGAGGTGAAGTAACCGCTGACACTGATGCTAAACATGCAATTTTGCGTTGTTACGACAATCCAAAAGGGTTTAAGAATTGCGCTAGCGGTTGGTCGGCTGATGCAACTTATAAAACCCCGTTTAGTGAATTCAATGTCGGTGATCAGCTTTGGGTTCGTGAAACTTTTATGGATTTAAGTGGCACAGGGGTAGAACATCGAGATTTAAACGGAAAACTCCAAAGATATGCTTATGGGGCAAATTGCCCACGAGGTAGCCACTCAGATGAGTTGCGGAAGGATTTTGGCCTTAAATGGAAGCCATCAATCCATATGCCACGTTCTGCATCTCGTTTAGTCCTGGAAATTACCAATATCCGAGTAGAACGCCTGAATGATATTTCTGAAGCAGATGCCATTGCTGAAGGTTTAAAGCCTGTTTCTGTGCCTGATTATGTCCCAGTGGATGATGGATACACCAGAGCCAATCGTACGATATGGAAAGGCTATCAAAACAATGAACGCGCTTATCGTGATACAGCCAAAGATAGTTTTATGTCGTTATGGCAATCCGTGTATGGCGCTGATTCATGGGTGGCTAATCCGTGGGTGTGGGTTATTGAATTTAAGGTTATTGAAGGAGCCAGCCAATGACTGAAAAACTAGAACAAGCCAAAGACATCCGCGAATCATTGGCAGCTCGAAAAATTGGCGGTACTGGCACTCAATTCAACAGTGAAGAAACCGAGCTGCTTTATCACATTGTTGATGATTACATTGCTCGAAACGATGAAGCCAGTGTTGATGTGAAATTGCCTTTTGAGGTTTTGAAAAGTTTGCGGGAGGTGTGATGATGGGAGTTTTTCAAATCACCGTACACGGTGAAGCGCCTCAGCTATTTGTAGGCTCTGAGGTTGGCGGTGCAAAGATCGTATCGATCAAGGATGTAAGCCCAAAATTGGTATCTGCTTCTGAATTGGCTCAGCAGTATGGAATTAGTGTTGATGCGGTCCGTGATCGCTGCGCAGAGATCAACAAAGGTACTCGTGGCAAATGCCTTTATGATCCAGAGCAGGCGAATTTGATTTTGACTGCCCGGCCTGTGGCAAAGCGCGGTCGGGCGAGGAAGAATTAGCAGTTAAAATATATGCCCTCGATAGAGGGCTTTTTATTAACTATCAATTTTAATTACTTTAAAGTTTAATTATTCCACATCAGATTTATTTTCTAATTTAGGCTTGTCCTTGGTAAGTGCTGACGTGTTAACCTCAATAAAATCTGCTTTAGTTCCCACAAACCAAACGCATTTTACAATTCCTAATGCATTAGGCTTTGAAGCAACAGTCATTGCTGGGCTTCCAGATCTTAAATAGACTACATCACCAGTAGAAATCTCGCTCATTTTTCACCTCTTAACTCTTAAAAAACTTAAGTAAACCTAAAATAAAGATAATAGCTATTTAATATCTTCGGATTTAAGGGGTTCAGCTTTCCATCTTGTTGCTAATGATTCTAGATCTTTAAATAAGGTGTCTTTTTTAGACTTTGCGCGCAACTGAGTAACGGCGGGATTAACATTGTCCCACAATTTTAAAACATTTGAACAATGCATACGCTTAAAGAGCTTTTCATCAAAAAGCTTATTGTTGATACCAATAGCATAAAATTCATGCCTATTTAAAACCAACAACATTTTCTTTTTAATATTATGCTCATTAGCACTCAAGTCAACATCATCTACTTCACAGATTTGTGCTAAAGTTTTCCTTGTACTATCAGCATCCTCAAGCTTCTCAAAATATTTCTCTGGTGAATGAGCGAAAGCAAATAATGCTACTTTCGCTTCATAAAGAACTACATCTTTATTATCATCGAGAATTGTATCAAGAGTAGACCTTTCCCGTGATGTGGTCCGTGAAGATGTGATTGTTGAATATGCAATTAATGCGGATAGTGCAAAAACTAAAGTTTGTATAAATAGGAACCAATCAGAGGTTGCCCAAGTACCAACTTTTAAAAACACATAGATCGGATTAGCAATCAGACATAGGACTATTGCAATTAGGACAACAATTATTGAAGTTAAGATTTTTAATAGCGGAAGCACATGATGATTTTTAATCATCCCAGCCCTCAAAAGCTATTAAAAGAGATCCTAGAATAAATGCAATATTTTTATAATTCATAAGTTTAATCATCTATCTACCCCTTCTATGACACAAAAACCCTTAATATCTTTTGATATCAGGGTCTGTAAATGAATATTATGCTATATGGAATAATGCGTCAATACTCCTACCTGCCAAAAAAGTCAAGATTTTGTATGAAATTAGTGCGTTATGTGTTGTCGCGCAGATTATTATTTGAATTGACTTGAATAATAATTATACGATACCAATAAACAACTAATAATTAGGAGTTTTATTATGGATTTATTGGGTACCATATTTGTTGGGGTAGTTAATTTCTTTCTGAGCGGAAGAGCAAAAGCAATAGGAGTTGGTTTATTGGGTGTGTTTATTTCGATTATATTCTTATATTTTTCGAATTCTATTTTGACAGCATTAATTACGCTTCTCCCACCATTTAAACAATACTTCTTTGAGCATATTTTGTGGTTTCAAATTGGGATCTGTATAGCCTATTTTATTCCTACAATAGTGGGATGCTATATGTGTTATAACGAACTCAATTACATATCATACAAAGAATCACGCAGATTTTATTAATCAATTAAAATGCGATAAGCCCTCTTATGAGGGCTTTTTTACGCATCCATCATATCAGCAATATCTTCAACATCCGGGTTATAGTAAGTATTCACCAGAACTTTAATATTTTTATGCCCTGTCACCTTGGCTAGAACTTCTACCGGTAATTTTTGGTTATTCACAAAGCGGGTAATAGCCTCATGGCGTGTATCATGGAAATGAATATCTGCCAGTCCTACTTTTGCTTTACGGCGCTCCCACATTAATCTGAAGGCATTCTCATTCTGGGGAATCAGCTTATCCCCTTCATGATTGATCAGATCCAGTAAAGCCAAAGCTTTTTTTGTCAGCGGAACATTACGAGCATCACCATTTTTGGTTTTTGGTAAATGCACATGCCGATCATAAATTTCAGACATTTTAATGCCAAGGATTTCACCACGGCGCATTGCTGTTTCTAATGCGAATAAGAATGCCCAGGCAACATAATGTTCAGGAAGTGTTGGCACCTGGCCATGCCTATACCCTAACCCTTCAATAATTAAATCAATCTCATCATCACGGATACGGCGATTACGTGCCTTAGGCTTGGCGGGCTTCTTAATCCCCATCCATGGATTGTTATCCAATAGAAATAGCTCTTTTACTGCATAGCTAAAAACTGATGAGTACAGCGCAATTTCACGCAGCACTGTATTTGCACCAACTTCTTTTAATCGCTTATTACGCCAGGTGGTTAAATGTTTTGGTGTAATGTCATGAATGGACATATCTGCCAGCGCACCAAATTTCTCATCAAAAGGACCTAACTGTTCTTTGACGTATTTGGATCCGCGAAGCTTCCGGCCCTGCTCGTCATAATATTTATGAAAAAGTGTTTTAAAGGGATAGTGTTGTTTTATCCCCTGATCTTCAGCCAGCTGATTTGCCTTTGACTCAAGTAATTTTTGTGCAGCCCACTGCTCGCATTCTTTTGTGGTATCGCGAGTTGCAGAATATGTTTTTCCCGCAATCATAATTTTTATTCGATAGCTTTCACCGCGCTTGATCGGCTTAGGTAATTTCATGGGTCTAAACTCAAAAATCTTGGTCTAATCTTGGTCTAAATTAAACTGCATTATCGGCAAAAAGTAGCGATTATAAAGATAGTGCAGATAACGATGTACATTATTCAAGACAATAAAAAAGGGCTTTAAGCTACTGTTTTCGCTTAAAACCCTTATAACATAACGTTTAGAATATTGGTAGGTATAAGCAGACTCGAACTGCTGACCTCTACGATGTCAACGTAGCGCTCTAACCAACTGAGCTATACACCTAAGTGTTGTGAATCATATTCACTTTTATTTTTTAAGACAAGCTCTTTCTATTATTTTTTAAAGCATTTGCACATGTTTTAAGCATTTTTCTAAATTGCTTTATTTGCTGATGATTTTGCATTAAAGAATAGTGCTGTTGCTGATAATGCTGTGCTGTTTGAGTAAATATCTGTTGCTGATCCTGTTCTGCCCGTTCAGCCAAACGAAGCATCCAGCTATAAAAAGTTTCTGCAGGCTGCTTGCGCAAGCTGAGTTCCAATTGTTTGGAAAATTGTTGAATGGCACGCTCATAAGCTGAAACCGACCGACTGTTTCGATAAAAAATCCAGATAAAATAAACTGCCACCACCAGCAGAATACTCAATAACATGATGATACTGCTGGCATAAGCATTTTTAATACCCAGCTTGGACAACCAGCCTTGCTGCTTTTCGGCATCATAGCCCACCACCTTGCTTTGCCATTGATAACTCGCATAGTCACTCCAGATTCGCAGGTTTTTCATCACTGCAAACTGGCGATATCTCCATTTCTGTTCTTTATTGCCCAAAATACTGCGATCACTTTCAATATAATTTTGCATTCCCCCATCTATGCGTTGTGGTGCAATAATCGCTGTAGGATCGATTCTTTGCCATTTTCCATGCAATAAGACTTCGGTCCATGCATGTGAATCGAGCTGTCGCACCTCCCAGCTGGCTCGATCAGGAGCAAGTTGTCCACCCTGATAACCCACCACTACACGTGCAGGTATGCCGACATAACGCATAAGCAAGGCAAAGCTAGAGGCATAATGCTCACAAAAACCACGACGTGATTGAAACAGGAATTCATCTATCCGGTTTTCTCCCAATAATCCAGGATTCAAGGTATAGGCAAAGTCATGATTTCTGTACCACTGTAAAATATTGCTGACATAGCGTTCGGGTTGCTGTCCGCTCTGCCTGAACATATCGAATGCAAACTGGCGTGATTGTTCATCTAGACGCTCTGGAATTTTGGTATTGATCTGTTCCAGTAATCTTGTCTTGTATAAAGCATTTTCTTGCGGCTGAGCATTGCCCAGCCATTGCAGTGTAATCGGCTGATTTTGCAAAATTTGTCGTACTGGGGTAATGCGGCCATCCTGTTTTAATTGATAGTTCTGTTGTAATGGTCGTGATTGTTCGAGTCCCATCACCCACATCACATGAGGATCAGCCGCTAAATACTGATAGTCAAAACTGTATTTGCTGTTGTTTAGATTTTGAATTGCGATCGGTTTTTCATTGACAAAACTGCTGGTCCAGGTTTTACCATCATACTGATCTAAAACCATCGCTCGCCAATACAAATCATTGCGGCTTGGCAATTGGTTCATATCACCAACAATTCGAAATGCCAGACTGGTCGACTGTGACAACTCGGCAATATCGCCTGGTGACATGCTGTCACTCATCCCGGTAACACTTTTTTGTACCGGAATAGGAATCACCCCAAGCGGTGGCAAACGCGGGAAAAATACAAACAGCAAGATAAAAAAAGGCAAAGCCAGAATCAGGAATTTACCCACATGTTTTGCATCACTTTGCAATGTGGTGGATTGATTTTGCAATTGTCTAAATTCGTGGGTTTGTAAACGATACAGGCCAATCAGGCAGCTGAGTAAACAGAGCACCACCATCAGTGCCATCCAGATCGACTGGCTATACAAGAATGAACTGGCACTAACAAACATGGCAAAATTAAACAGGATAATGACATCACGTTTATTCTTACTTTCCAAGGCCTTGGAAAATAAGAAAGTCGATAAAATGGCAACGCCAGCTTCTATACCAATAAAAGTTTGATAGTTAAAATAAATTGCAGCCAAGGCAACTAAAGTCAGGAGAAAAGTCCACATTCTGGATAAAGTCTTGGACTGATCTTTTAAGCTATAAAATAAAAAAAGGATGATGAGGGCAAAAATAAGGCTCAATATCAACGGATTAAAAACAACCTGTGCCATAAGTATCAATGACAGGGTCATCAGTATCGAGGTTCTGATCTGTGTATGAATCATCATTTAAGCCTGCGCCAAAAGTTTTTTGGCCTGTAATAACTGACTGTTACCCAAGCCTACAGCCAATTCGGCTTGCGGTAAAAACACCGCATATGCACACTGCATTTGCTCACATTGTTCAATTAAACCCATCATTAGACTTAATTTTTCTTCATGCTGAGTACTCGGCATATTGTGATAATGAATTTCAATATTCAGCTGCTCATTGTGCTGCTCAAATACCTTGATATATAAACCTTGTCCGCGTGCTGCCTGCTTCCATGAAACAGCCTGCAAGCTATCCCCCGCCTTGAAATTACGCAGTTCACGAAACTCGTCCATATCTGGTTCAAAACTGTGCTGATGCTGCTTATTTTCCGCATTATAAAAGGCAGCTTTGGGTGCCACCCATGAATATTCTTTTAAATAAAAATAGGTCCAGGCACGCACTAGTCCAAACGGATAAACTGAATATACCTGAATGGTTGGATAATCAAACTGTCCTCTTTTTTCAGTAAAAAAAGATAAGGTCATGTTTTGCTTCAATTCGGAAATGAAGATTTTTTCCAGATGCTGACTGGTTTTAACCCATAAATAACGCGGCTGCTTCTGCGCTTGCTGGAAATGTAATTGCAAATCAAGCTGATGCCCAGCCTGACCAACTTCATTGACTGAAACTTCAACCTTGAGGCCATGCAACTGTTTAAAAGTTAAATAAAAACTGATACATAAGATGGCACTGACCAGAAAGCAGAAACCCAAAATCAGGTTATTGGCATAATTCACCCCAGCAATGAAGGTCAGCAAGATCAATATCAGATACAAGTAACCTTGCTGATAAATAAAAATCAAAATATCCTTTTGTGAGAGCTGTTTGATTTTTTTAAACTGGAAGCGTTTCGCTAGCCATTTTTGCCACGGCCGGGTCAAAGGTGTAGTCAAGTGAATCACCCTTTAGCTGATATGGACTTGCTGCATCAGCTGCAAGGTTTCTGCTTCACTTAGGCCAATACGATGCGACACCACGGCAGCAAACACTGCTTGCACATCATCTGGAGTCACATAACTACGCTGTTCAATAAAGGCATGCGCTTGAGCAGCTTTTTTCAAAGCCAATAATCCACGGGTCGATAAGCCATGCGAGCTTTTACGGGTCTCGGCAGCCAGATCCAGCAGATAATCCAGCACCCCATCGGCAATATGAACCTGTGTCACTAACTGCTGAATTGTCAAAATTTCATCTTCATTAAAGACGTGCTGCAATGTCGCAATCAAAGCATAACGGGAATCTTGCTGTAATAACAGTTTTTCTGCAGAACGCGATGGATAGCCCAGGGACAAACGCATCAAAAAACGGTCTAGCTGGGATTCGGGCAGGCTATAGGTTCCACTCTGGAACAGCGGGTTTTGGGTAGCAATGACCCAGAACGGTTGCGGCAAATCATAACGCACCCCATCTACCGTCACCAGACCTTCTTCCATGGCTTCCAGTAAAGCACTTTGCGTTTTGGGACTACAGCGGTTAATTTCATCAGCCAGCAAAATTTGGGTAAAAATTGGCCCACGCTTAAACTCAAACTGATGCTCTTTTTGATTAAACATGTTCACCCCAATCACATCACTGGCGAGCATGTCATTGGTAAACTGAATACGCTGAAACTTCAATCCGGCAATATGCGATAAAGCACTGGACAATGTGGTTTTCCCCAGACCCGGCAAATCTTCAAACAGCACATGCCCGCCAGACAGCAAACAACACAAAGCCAGTTTGGTTTGATGTTCCTTATCTAAAATAATGCGATTGATTTGAGCCAAGAATGCCTGAATTTTTGCAGCATAAGATTCCACCTGAAAATTCAGCTCTTGCTGCGCTGGCGTGAGTTCTTGTTTTTGAACTTTATTCGTACCCCAAATCACACTCTTTCCTCAATAAAAAACGGTGCATGATTAACATACACCGTTTTGTTCTTTTTCCAAAGAAATCAAAAGATTTCTGACAAACAGTTTAACAAGGACATTTTTTCATTCCACCGCCTGCGCTTGGATAACGTGCATCCACGCAGTGACGGTAAAATGTTTTTGCATCCATTGGAACCAGGTCTGGATGATTTTTTTCCATATGCTCCAAATAGGTCTGATAATCTGGTACACCGACCATCAGGCGAAAGCTTTGCTGTAGACGTTGCCAAATCAATTGAATGGTTTTAATGCCATTCAGCATCAAAAGCTTTTTCGGTTGAGCCAGTACCGTAAACTTGATGATTTTACCCACAGCCAGTTTTTGGCGAATTTGATCTTTTAGACTCATTTCACCTCTCCTGTACCAATCTCATCACTGTAAATGGCTTCTGATTCTTGCACGCTTGGATTTGGATTAGCCAATGCACGGCGAATCACACCAACGGCAGCAAATAACATCACAACCGCCACAATCATAAAGAAACCGCACAGTACTGCATTAATCTGATTGGAGAACACAATGGTTTGCATTTCCGCAATATCTTTAGCTGGTTTTA
Organism: Acinetobacter sp. BSP-28; assembly: GCF_044130285.1. NCBI lineage: Bacteria > Pseudomonadati > Pseudomonadota > Gammaproteobacteria > Moraxellales > Moraxellaceae > Acinetobacter > Acinetobacter sp. BSP-28. The sequence continues at coordinate 155,192 of NZ_JBIQOB010000007.1, read as the reverse complement.
AGATTTCTCCACGTGCAATTGCATCAGAAAAACGGTTAGCTTGTGCCAGGAAACCGATTTTTGGATTTTCATGGAAAATCTTTTGCCAACCTGCAGTCATACAGGTAATAAATAAGAAAATGGTTGGAAAAATAGTAATCCAAACATATTTCTCTTTTTTCATTTTGAACAAAATGACAGTACCCAAAATCAGTGCCATTGCAGCCAGCATTTGGTTACCAATACCAAATAGAGGCCATAAGCTGTTAATACCGCCGAGCGGATCGACTACACCCTGGTACACGAAGAAACCCCAACCTGCAACAGCTACTGCAGTTCCAAACAGATTACCAAAGAAATTGTGCGATTTTTTCAACGCAGGAATCACGATACCGACAGTATCCTGAACCATGAAACGGCAAGCACGTGTACCCGCATCTACCGCAGTTAAAATGAACAATGCTTCAAACAGAATCGCGAAGTGATACCAGAATGCCATCATGGAACGGTTGTTGAAAATTTCCGTAATAATGTGTGCCATACCAATCGCAAATGTTGGTGCACCACCGGTACGTGAAAGAATTGAACTTTCACCTACTTCCTGAGCAAGTAAGCTCAAACTTTCAGGAGTGACCACAAAGCCTAAAGTACGCACCGCTTCTGCCGCGCTTTCAACAGTAGTACCCAATACAGCTGCTGGCGCATTAATCGCAAAATAAATACCCGGCTCTAAAATGGTCGCACAAATCATTGCCATCACAGCAACAAATGATTCCATCAACATGCCACCATAGCCGATCATCCGAATATCAACTTCGTTATTGACCAGTTTCGGTGATGTACCTGAAGACACCAAAGCATGGAAACCTGAAATGGCACCGCAGGCAATGGTAATAAACAGGAACGGGAACATTGAGCCGGCAAAGACAGGACCAGTACCATCAATAAAGTGCGTGACAGCAGGCATCTTCATTTCAGGCAGTGCCACCATGATACCGACTGCAAGGCCTGCAATCACACCAATCTTCAAGAATGTTGAAAGATAATCACGTGGCGCAAGCAGTAACCAAACCGGTAAGACTGAAGCAACGAAACCATACACAATCAGACACCAGGTCAGTTGCGTACCTGAAAGAGTAAACATTGGCCCCCAATAAGGGTCAGCAGCAACATTGCCACCATACACAATCGCCATCATCATCAGTACAAAACCGATCAATGAAACTTCAGCAATTTTGCCCGGACGGATATAACGCATATATACGCCCATGAACAAGGCAATTGGAATCGTTGCCGCAATACTGAACACGCCCCATGGACTGTTGGTGAGGGCTTTTACCACCACCAAAGCAAGCACTGCCAGGATAATGATCATAACACCTAATGCACCCAGCATCACAATCACACCAGCAAAAGAGCCAAGCTCCTGCTTGGCCATTTCACCGAGTGAACGACCATCACGACGGGTGGAAATAAACAGTACTAAAAAGTCCTGAACGGCACCTGCAAGCACCACACCCACCAGCAACCAGATGGTTCCAGGCAAGTAGCCCATTTGTGCGGCAAGAATTGGCCCGACTAAAGGCCCGGCACCCGCAATAGCTGCAAAGTGGTGTCCAAACAGAACATATTTATTGGTTGGCACATAATCCAGACCATCTGCCAGACGGTGAGCGGGGGTTAAACGTCTTGCATTGAGTTCAAAAACTTTATTGGCAATAAATAAGCTATAGAAGCGATAAGCGATGCTGTAGACACAGATGGCCGCTAAAACCAGCCAAACTGCATTGACATGCTCACCTCTGCTGATTGCAAGTATCCCAAATGACACCGCACCTAGAACTGCCACCAGAAGCCACACTATTTTAGAAGTTATTGATAACTTCGGTTGAATTGTTTCCATGTAAAGCCCTCATATCTAATGCATAAATCAGCGTTCATTTTTTATTGTTCGGTATACTGCTGTTTCTTCCTTTGCGACTGTACTCCTCATATTTTGCTTTTCATGTAATACTTTGGCATAAAAAAAGGGATGATTTTGATCATCCCTTTCGATAATAGTCTATTTTAAAACCATTATGCACGTTCTAAATAGTCACCAGTACGAGTATCTACACGAACGCTTTCTTCTTGCTGTACGAATAATGGTACACGAACAACAGCGCCAGTTTCGAGTTTAGCTGGTTTGCCGCCGCCGCCAGAAGTATCACCACGTACGCCTGGATCAGTTTCCACGATTTTCAATACTACGAAGTTTGGCGCACTTACTGTCAATGGAACGCCATTGAATAACATAATTGTACAAAGTTCGTTAGAATCGTCTTTTAACCATTTTGCAGCATCACCCATTGCAGTTTTGTCCGCAGTAATCTGTTCAAAAGTTTCTGGATCCATGAAGTTCCACATTTCACCATCGTTATATAAGTAGTTCATTTCTACTTCTACGATGTCCGCTGCTTCTAAAGAGTCGCCTGATTTAAAAGTTTTTTCTAAAACTTTACCTGTTTTAAGGTTACGAAGTTTTACACGGTTGAATGCTTGACCCTTACCAGGTTTTACATATTCATTTTCCATGATTGAACATGGGTTGCCGTCAAGCATTACTTTAAGGCCTTGCTTAAAGTCATTTGTAGAATAATTGGCCATGAAAGGCTCGCTCCAAACTTACTAACTTAAATCTATTAATGCTAGACTAGCATTATTTTTAACATCTGGCATGATAAACTATTTGTATCAAGAGCAAAACTGGCAATCTCAACTGAGTGACCTGATTACGGACCCTTTAGAGTTGCTTGAAACACTTCAGCTCTCGCCTGATCAATTATTATCAGGGGCAATCCTGGCTTCTGAAAAGTTTAAGTTGCGTGTTCCCCGTGCGTTCGTCGGAAAAATGAGCATTGGTGACCCACTTGACCCCCTGCTGTTACAAGTATTACCCCATCATCTGGAACTTGAAGATCACCCTGGTTTTGTGACCGATCCTTTAGGTGAAGAACAGGCCAATCAACAGCCCGGTGTCTTACATAAATATAAATCGCGTTTTTTACTCACCTTAACCGGTGCATGTGCAGTTCATTGTCGTTACTGTTTTCGCCGTCATTTTCCTTATCAAGAAAACCTGCCAAAAAACGAAGACTGGTTAAATATTAAACAATATATTAAAGGTCAACCAGATATAAACGAAGTAATTTTGAGCGGTGGCGACCCGCTGACCCTGTCAAATCGAAAACTTGCCCTGTGGATTGAACGTCTTGAGTCAATGCCGCAAATTAAATTTTTGAGAATTCATTCACGGGTTCCGGTCGTAATCCCCAACCGTGTCGATGAAGAGCTGATTTCCCTATTAAAAAACAGTAGGCTGCGCATTATTCTAGTGGTACACTCAAATCATGCCGCTGAACTGAACGATTTTACCTGTGCCAAACTTTCAGCGTTGGTTCAACATCAAATTACCGTGCTGAATCAGGCAGTTTTATTAAAAGGGGTTAATAATTCTGCGCAGATATTAGTGGATTTAAGTTACCGCCTGTTTGAAGCGGGTGTGATGCCATACTATTTACATGTATTAGATAAAGTAAAAGGTGCCCATCATTTTGACTTAAGTCCTGAAGAAATTAATCTTATATATAAAGAGGTTTTAGAGAACCTGCCAGGATATTTGGTTCCTAAACTCGTTAGGGAAATAGCGGGCGAGAAAAATAAAACACCGCTTTTTGGGGTTTCAACTTTTTGAGTTAATAATAACGATGCTTATGAGTAATTCAGATATCTTCCAAACACCAACAGAGTTAAAGTTGGAAAAATTAAGCTTCTGCCCAACAAATGCAAAGGGGTTACAAGACTGGGTATCCAATTTATCCATTCTTCAACTGGGGAATTCTTCTAAAGAACTTTTCAATGCATTGCTGGAAATATCAGAACTTAAATGTCCGGAAATGTTGCGTTTTGACTTGATTAAAATCCTGCATCCGACCCTGGATAATGTTTTAGGCAGCCTGGAAAAGCATTTTTTCAATCAGGGAATCATTACCAATGACCGCAGTGACCAGATCATTGAACTGGCGATGCTGTTACGTAGTCATTTTGCCAAAATTTATATCGACATTTCAAAACGCTGCAACACGCAGCTTAGCATGCAAAAGTTTTCCCTATTTGCATTCAGCCAAAAGAAAAGTTTGCAAACTGCGAGAATCGTTTCTACTTATTATGCCTTGCAGCAATTGTCTTTATTGCTTTATCAACAACATTTGCTCTATAGCACACCTTTATTTGGACAATGGTTGATTGCACATCAGTTAATGGAATGTGCAATTAAAAATAATTTTTATCAAACCAATATTAACCAGATTTTAGATACCCAGCATCCTTTACAGAGCATTGCTCAGGCTTATTCACAACTGGTGTTGCTAGAAATTCTGAATACGCATCAAATTCGGCCCTCTGAAATGCAAGGCTTATATTTATGCAGTTTTGACTGGGCCAAACTGGTTCATGTGTTACCTAAAGAAACCACGCTTTCTCGCTATATTGTTGATACAAATAAAGACTATCCACCTGTTTTTAATGTCAATCAAGCCAGTTTATATAAACCGACCATTTATATTTCAACGCAAAATTTATTAGATCATCTGTCAGAAACCCAAACCAAAAAATCGGGCTATCTATCGCGTAACGAAAAGTTGTTCTTAACGCCGGCACTGCACTTCCATATTCACAACCTGCTGACCACCAATACTGAACGTCGTCATGAGCGTTATGAATATTCTGCACAACTACAAATCTGTTTTAGTCTTTCAGTGGCACACTTTTACCTCTCTAAGGGCAAAAACTTTCATGAGACTCTGGATTTAGATACAAATTACCAGTTCCATAATGAAAGCAGTTTTATTAATTCGATGAATTCAAATATTCCTGCTGAAATGACTACGGCAAAAACCTTAGACCGGGAAGCCAAACAAATTTATCCAGCAGAAGTTCTGGACATCAGTGTCAATGGTTACAGAATTAAATGGAATGGCGCTGCTCCTTCGAATTTGAAAACCGGCGAATTTATTCTCATTCAGGAAAATACCCATAGTCCTTGGCGTGGCGGTGTGATCCGCTGGATCAAGCAGTCCACAGCCAAAAGCCTGGAACTGGGACTGGAAGTATTGGCACAAGATTTATTCCCTTGTGCTGTCATGATCAAGACAGATCGTCATAGTAATAATTACCAACCTGCCCTGATTGTTCAGTCTAACCAACTTGATGAGGTATCAACCAGCCTGGTAGTGTCTGGTTCACATATGTTTAGAGAAAAACAGACCATTCATCTACGCTTGGGACAAGAAGAAATAAAAATTTATCTAACAAAAGCACAACTCATTACACAAAGTTTTATTCGTTTTGAGTTCGAGTTACTGAATGAGCAACAAGAAAACCTGATCAAAAACTTTATTAATAAGCAAACGAATGAAGTCAAGAATCACGATTTATGGGAAGCATTGAAGTGAGAAATCCATTATTGTCTAAAAAGTTAAAACGTACTGAAACACGTTTACTCATTATCGATGATAATCAAATACGTTTTAACCAAATTCGTGACCTTTTAACATCAAGTGAACATGTCGTACATGCAACCTTGCTGGACGATTTACAAAATTTCGAAAAACAATTACATCATCCTTGGGATCTGGTTATTTTCGGTCGTGCGTATGACTTAAAATATGAACAGGCTTTAAGCTTAATCCGCCTGTCTAAGCAACCGAACCTTCCTATGATCCTGCTCAAACCTGATGATTATCAAGCCGATCAATACGCAGCTTATATTCGTAAAGGCGTCTATGACATTCTTAATCTGGATTATCCAGATCGTTTTTATCTTGGTCTTTTACGTGCACTATCACTCAGTCGTTTGGTCCTGACACAACAACATTTAATGGAAGAGCTAGAAACAGCTCAAACGCATGCCCAGTCTTTAGTTCAAGAGAGCAACAAAGCGATTGCACTTATTCAGGAAGGTATTCATGTTCAAGCAAATCCTGAATATTTAGCACTTTTTGGACTTAAGGATGAAGATGATATTGTGGGACTTCCCTTACTGGATCTGCTTCAACCTAAAGATTTAAATGACTTTAAACTACGCTTTAAAAAAATTTCACAAGGTCAGTTTGACTTAGGCCGTTTTGAAATCAACAGCCTGAATAGTCAAATTTCTATTCCCAACCCGCTTAAAATTGAGTTTTTGCCATCTACGGATGAAGAAGATGCTGTACAGATTACCGTTGATATTGAATCTTCGGCATCCGGTCAAAAGACATCAGTAACAGTCGATGCGCAAAAGCCTAATACTTATCAGTTGATTAATCGTACAATTACTCAACAACCTTCTGATATTAATGCACTGGTTCTATTTTCTTTGACTTCTTGCCCGGACAGCATTTTTGAAGGTGACTGGGATACTTTCAAAAATTATTTCAGCAATATCAAGGAATTTTTAAAAGAACAAACTCATGTTCCCTTATTTGAAATGAGTTCCGGAATTTACGTTGCTTTGTTCCAAGCTGAGTCCAAAGCTAAGTTAGAGTCCAAACTTATCGGTTTAAGCTCGCTGAAAAAACCGCAATTATTGTCAATTCATCAAAGTTCTTATCCGCTTAATCTCAGAATTGGTTATACCCTGTTAGATACTGAAATACGCGACGAAAAACATTTTGAACAATTTATTACTACAGCCTATAAAACTGCTTTACCGGAAAATCAGCGAACTCCAGCACTTGAATTGAACACTCCGTTAGACATTCCAACTATTGAGCTGCAGCAACCAGAAATTAAGACAGCCCCTAGTTCGCCTGAAGCAGCACTACTTAGAGCGTTGCAACAAAGTCTGGATCGTGGTGAAATTCATCTTAAGTATCAGCAACTTTACGATAAGCAAGATACTAATCTATACACCTATGAAGTCACCAGCGGCTTTATTTATGAAAATGCCTGGAAAGATTTGGCCGGGTTAAGAGAACTTGCAGAAGATCCTGAATTATCGATTAAACTGGATCGCTGGATATTAGTAGAATCATGTAAACAACTCCATAATTTCATTACTCAATATCCTGAAGCAAGATTGATCGTCAATCTGAATAAAGCAGTTCTCTTACACGACCGAACCTTCCCGGAATTTATTTCCAAACTCATTACCATTGTTCGCAGTAAATTGAAGCATCCGTTAATTTTACAATTTTCGGAAGAAGATATTAGTCAAAATATTTCAGATGCCCAAAAGCATATTGCCCAGTTACGTCAATTTGGTGCTCAAGTCTCTCTTCGAGACTTTGGTAATACCATTTATAGCGAGTCGATGTTACGTCAACTTGATGTGAATTGTTTAACTTTACATCCGAACTTGACCAAAATGCTGCAGGCAGAAAAATCAACACAGGAATTACAGGAAAAGCTGAGCTCCTTCCAGGAAATCAAACCTGGTGAAATCATGCTGCGTGATCTCAATGACATGACCCTGTTTGCAAATGCATGGAACGTTGATGCACGTTTTATTCAGGGCGATTATTTCCAGAAAAAACTGGATCATTTGATTGATGTACAAGACCAATAGGTCTTGTACTACGTCTGGAATTGAGTCATTGATGAAATGACGGACATAAAAAAAACGGGCAAGAAGCCCGTTTTTTTATTTTGGGTATTAACGTTTGATAGAACGTGACATACCAGCAAAACGTTGTTTGAATTTGTCGATACGGCCGCCAGTGTCCACATTCTTTTGTTTACCAGTATAGAATGGGTGGCATGCTGAACATACGTCTAGGTAAATAGTTTCTTTACCAAGCGCTGAACGAGTTTCGATTACGTTACCACATGAACAAGTAGCAACTAATTTTTCATATTTTGGGTGAATATCGGCGCGCATCGTCGATTACTCCTAAGTTAAGAAAGGCTTATGCTGTCATCGCAATTGATCACTCTCATGATTCATGAGGAATAAGCTTAATCCAGGAAAAAGCAAGACCAACACCACAACAGACCATTCTTTTGGCCCACCGAGACGGATACCGTCAGAGCTAAGCACAACAAGTGGGCGCAATTATACGGGAAAAAATAACAGATAGCGAATTATTCTTTACACTCTTCTGTCGCTTTAAACTCATCTACAGGATGTTTTGACCAGTGATTGGCAATGACCCCACATACCATGAGTTGAATTTGATGAAAAATCATAATCGGCAACACAATCATACCCAAAGGCTGCCCAATAAACAGGATTTGCGCCATTGGAACACCACTGGCCAGTGTTTTTTTCGAACTACAAAAAAACATTGCAACTTGATCTTCCCGGTTAAAACCCAGCCATTTAGGAATATATAAAGCCAGTAACATGATGATAGTCAAAAATACCGAACAGGCTATAGTCAAAATCAGCAACGTTTGCAAGCTTACTGCCTGCCACAATCCGGCAACCACCGCACTACTAAACGCCCCATACACCACCATGAGAATAGTCCCCTGATCAAATGCTTTAACGATACTTGGCTTTTTCAGCATCAAAGGATAAACATACGGTCGCAGGATTTGCCCTAAAATAAAAGGCACCAGTAATAACAAAGTGATTTGAATAATGGATGAAGTCGGATCAAAACCATGTTGTGACTGACCTAGAATAAATACACTGACCAGTACCGGAGTAATGAACATACCAATAATATTGGAAAATGAAGCACTACACACTGCACTGGCAACATTGCCTTTTGCTACCGAAGTAAATGCAATGGAAGATTGCACTGTTGATGGCAAGAAGCACATAAACAGGAAGCCCCAATACAGCTCCTTACCTAATAGTGGTAACAGAATGGGTTGCGCAAGTAATCCAAGTATCGGAAATAATGCAAAGGTAAACGCAAATACCACCACATGAAGTTTCCAGTGCAGCATGCCTTGTACCACCGCCTCTCTGGAAAGCTTAGCACCATGCAAAAAAAATAAAATCGCAATTGCACCAGAAGTAATCACCCCAAAGACATCAGCAGCCAAACCGTATACTGGAACTATTGATGCCAAAATCACCATGATAATCAATAAAATAGTAAAGCGATCCAATGCCAATAGTTTTAACATGGTGACCTCCTGTCATTTTAGCTAATAAAAAACCCAATAAGTGAATTTACCTAAAGGTAAAGTTTCATCTTACTGGGCTAGATAAATAAAGCCAGTGTTTCAACTCAATGTTGAATATTTAATTTATCTATATCAGTTTATGATTAGGGTCTGTTGACAATTCGTCTATGTTTTCGACTACGAGTATTTTTTAGAGGATACTAGGCGTGAACTACAAAATTTAGTCATTCTAAATGCGTAGTTCACAACGACGTAGCGTCAAAAAATAAAGAAGGTCTCAATAATTATGAAAGAAGTCTATTAGTTATTTCTAGCATTGACATCTTGCTGAATCAGTTCAATTTTATAGCCGTCCGGATCTTCAACAAAAGCGATTACGGTAACACCACCTTTCATTGGCCCCGCTTCACGCACAACCTTACCACCACGCGCCTTGATCTCTTCACAGGCTTTATAGGCATCATCGACCGCAATCGCAATATGACCATAAGCATTGCCCAGCTCATAACTTTCTGTGTCCCAGTTATGGGTCAATTCCAGTACAGTATGGTTTTCTTCATCCCCATAGCCGACAAACGCCAGAGTGAAGCGACCCTCTTCATAATCGCGTTTACGAAGCAAAGTCATACCGAGTACTTCAGTATAGAATTTTAAAGATTGTTCCAAATTGCCTACACGTAACATGGTATGCAGCATGCGCATGATTCATTTTCCTGAGTTTTCAATTTTTACAAACACTATAGGGATTTAGTGAGGAAAATTCAATTTCGCAATCTGGTGGTAGATGTCATTTATTGTGCTGCTTCCCCACCGTTTTTTACATTTTTAAATCAATATTTGGCTTAAAAGCACGACTCATCATGATGATTGAATAATTTGCTTAGGCTATTTATAAGACCATACTCAACTTCAGCAGTGAGTTTTAGCTAAAGAAAAAACCCATTTTATCCTTTAGACAAAATGGGTGATTCATTCAGTTTTTTAAAATTTGAGCTTAATTGGACTGTTGCTGATGCTCACGCAACAACTTCGCAACCCAAACCACCAATATTAAAATTGGAATGCCAATCAGTGTGGTCATGAGGAAGAAATTCGGATAACCAATATTGGTCACAATGGTACCTGAGTAACCGCCTAAAATCTTCGGCGTTAAAGTCATCAGTGAACTGAAAATAGCATATTGCACCGCAGTGAAAGATACACTGGTCAAACTGGACAAGAACGCAATAAATGCTGCACCCGCCAATCCAGATGCCAGATTATCGACAATAATGGCAAAATATAACCACAGTGAACTATAAGGTTTAATCACCTTACCGCTAATTTCCACCTCATCAGTCGATTGAACATTGACTGCTGCTAAAGGCTGCACATCAACATCCAGATCTTTGGCTACGCTTGAGTTCATATCGACAGTATAACGATGCTGTGTGCTTAAAATGGCTTTGCCATTATCTACCACTTCAGCCACAAGCTGTTTCGATGCTGAATTTGCCAGGCTTTCTGCTGGAATGGCTGTGCTAAATACCCCACTCTTATCCAGATTGGCATCAAATTTTTGGCTGTCCAGACTTAGGACAATTTTTTGCGTTTCAGATAATGGTTGACCAAAATATTGTCCCCGTACCACCAGACTATTCTCTTGTTCATATGAGGTAATAACATTATCGCTGGTCACCGGCAGAATTTGTATTATGCCCGATTGAGCATTCCGCTGCTTAGCATCAAGTTTTAAATAAGGAACTGTGCTCACTACTGGATGCTGTGAATTATCCTGATACTGTGTCATAACCTGTACGTCATTGGCTTGAGCTAACACCTGAGCGGGTACTTTAAGTTTCCAGTAACCCACTTCATCCGACTGAACCTGATACTTGTGCTGACCTATCGTGACTTGAACATCATGGGTTGGCTGGCCTGATTTCACCAAACCAATAAAGATCAGGTTGGTTGAGCTGGCCAGAATTGCACCAACAAACATCAATTTCATAATGTTCATACGCTGTGCCAACAAGCCACCCAGGAAACCACCGACCAGGCTGAAAATCACCCCATAAATTTTTACCGCTTCTGCAATCTGCTCTTTACTGAAGTTTAAATCCTGATAGAAAACATTGGAAATAACACCGGCAATAATGTCGGAAATACGGTAGAAACCAATTAACAGCAACAGCACTAACGCCAATTTTAAGCCATAACGTCTAAAAAAATCAGCAACCGGACTAATCCAGGTTTCAACAGCCATTTGCTTGTTTACTGCGCCCATTTTTACCAATAATGAGCCAAGCAAAGCGGCTATCGCAGCAGATCCAATAAAACGTAATGTTTCAAAGCAGAACAATAAGAACGAATCGGTGATTGCAAATTGTTCCTTAACAGATTCGGTTAAGTTTCCAGAAAAAATATAGCTCAGGACAAAGCCAATCACGGCAACAAAAAATACGGCGACCAGACGATAATAATCGCTACGCTTATAGTCTTTATAGCTACGCTCAACCTTCGGTTCACGAATCACTAAAGTGGTGATAATACCCACCAGCATGACAGCAGCCATAACTAAATAAGTGATTTTCCAGGCACTATAAATATAGTTTCCTTTGGCCGTACCGAGTGATGCCGCTAGGAACAAGGCACCTGCACCGGCCACAATCATCCCGATGCGATAACCTGCATTGTAAGTGGATGCAAGGACTGTCTGCATTTCAGTTTCTGCAAGTTCAATACGATAGGCATCTATCACAATATCCTGAGTCGCTGCAGAGAAACCCAATAACACTGCTCCTGCTGCCATCTGATACAAATAACCCTGACCGAGTGCCGGATTAGAAAATGCCATAATACAAATGGCACTAATAATTAAAACTTGCGCAATGAGCAACCAGGCCCGACGTCGTCCCAGCTTTTTGGTCAAGACAGGCACCGGCAATTCATCAATTAAAGGTGCCCAGACAAATTTGAAGGAATAACCCAGTGCTGCCCAGCTGAAAAAAGTGACTGCACTTTTTTCAATGCCAGCCTCACCCAGCCATAAAGACAAACTGGAAAAGATCAGAAGAATTGGAATACCGGCTGAAAAGCCTAAAAACAGCATGATCAGTGCACGACGATCGAGAAAAGCAGTAAAGGCAGATTTCCACCCTGTAGATTGTGTTGTCATTACGTTGTTTTTTTCTGCAAAACTGAATGCTGCTATTCAAACGCTTAATAAGTTCAGTTTCAACAATAATTATGAAATCATTATTTTATTTTATCGATAAAAATGACCTGCCCGCTTGAATTTTTCAACTAAACCTGTATACCTTAAATCTCTAGTGCAATATTTTAGTTTTGGATTTAAACAGTGCCCCAAAAACTCGATCAAATGAATTCTTCATTATCTGCAACAACTACAGTGACTCAACCTGACCCTATACAAAGCAGTTTAATTTCAGCATTCGATCAACCGGAAATTCAAAACACCCTGACCAAAACACAGCTCCACCCCAAGCAGCTGACGCATACGCCTAATCTTGAAAAAATTCCTGCGTCAACAAGAAGAATAAAACCGCTCAATGACTTTCTTGGGCAAGATCGCGCACGTGCCTCTGTTGAAGCAGGCATCGCCTTGCCTTATTCTGGCTATAACATTTTTGCAGTCGGTACGGCAGGCTTAGGTAAGCGCACCATGATCAAGCGTTTACTGCAACAACATGCCAAGACCATGCAAACCCCAAATGACTGGGTCTATGTCAACAATTTCAAGTTTCCCCGTCAGCCAATCGCACTTGAACTTCCGCCAGGACAAGGTCCTAAATTCCAGACCTTGCTGCATCAAACCTGGCAAACCATTTTAAAACAGTTGGAACGACGCTTTACTGCTGAAACCTACCACAACCGTATTGAAATGATTCGCGAGCAAACTGGCGATGAACAACAATCGGCATTGGTCGAACTGACCAAAGAAGGCGCAGATTTTGATTTAAAATTGATTTCGCAAGATGATGAACACTGCTTCGTACCGGTTCATCTGAAAGACAATCAATATCAGGAAATGTCCAAAGAAGATATTAATGCCCTGGATAGCAAACAACGCGCAGAAATTGCTGCAAACATTCGCTACATGAATAAAAAACTGGAGCGGTTGGGCTTACATTTAGGCGATCTGGAAGATGATGCACGGGATCAGGTTCAGCACTTGAACCGCGACATTGCCAAACAAGTGGTGATGCCGCGTATTGATATTATTCAGAACAAATATCCCGATGTCGATGGCCTGACTGAATATCTGCAATATTATGCTGAAGATATTATCAATAATGTAGAGATCATCCTTGAACAAGAAGAGGATGATTTCGCTCCTGGTATTTTCAGTCGTGTGCCTTCACGTTATCAAGCCAATATCATCGTTTCCTACAAGCCAAATAGCGGTGCGCCAGTCATTTTTGAAGACTTCCCTACCCACTACAACTTGTTGGGACATGTGGAACAACTTACCCAAAATGGCACCATTACCACCGACTTTACCCTGATTCGTCCAGGTTCACTGCATCGAGCCAATGGCGGTTTTCTGATGCTTGAAGCAGAACAGCTGCTGGAACAGCCTTATGCATGGCAAGGTTTGAAACGTGCGTTGAAATCTGGAAAATTAAAGCTGTCTTCCTTGGAACACATGCTGACCTTAACCGGCAGCATCTCCATAGAACCACAAGCGATTCCATTAAATATTAAAGTGATTTTACTTGCAGAACCTGAAATTTATTATGAAATTCTGGAACTGGAACCTGAACTCGGCAGCGTGTTTAAAATTCGGGCCGACTTCACCGACACATTACAACGTAATGACATTAATGAACAAGCCTATATGCAACTGATTGCAGACTATGTTCAAGCGGACAAACTCTTACCGTTTGACCGTTCTGCACTGGCTGCACTACTCACCGATTCAAGCCGTCAGGCGGAAGATCAAAGCTCATTGTCATTGCATGCCCTAACTTTGGGTGATCTGATCCGTGAAGCACATCATCATGCAGCTCAAGCCGGTGATAAAACCGTTTCAGAAAAACATATCAATACCGCACTTGATCATCGCAAATATCGCTTGGGTTATTTACGTGAACTGTACTGGCAAGATTTAACACGTGGTACGCAGTTAATCGAAACCAAAGGCCATCGTTTAGGACAGATCAATGCCCTGTCGGTAATTCAATATGCCGATGTCGAATTTGGCTTGCCTTCACGTTTGACTGCTTCGGTGTATCAAGGTGGCGGTGATATTCTGGATATCGAACGCAGTGTCGAATTGGGCGGCTCATTGCATGCCAAAGGCGTATTGCTGATGTCTAGCTTCCTGAAAGCTCACTTTGGTCGTGAACAGATTTTACATTTTTCTGCTGCCCTCGCCTTTGAACAAAGTTATGGTCAAATCGATGGTGACAGTGCAACCGTTGCTGAACTTTCTGCACTCATCTCTGCCATTAGCCAGTTACCGATTGATCAGTCCTGGGCCATTACCGGCTCCATGAACCAGTTGGGTCAGGTTCAACCGATTGGCGGTGTCAATGCCAAAATTGAAGGCTTCTATGATGCCTGCAAGTTGCAAGGTTTGACTGGCAAACAAGGGGTAATTATTCCGCGTCAAAATATGGAACATCTGATGTTACGTCATGATGTGATTGAAGCTGTAGCCAAAGGTCAGTTCCATATTCATGCTATTGAGACCATTGATCAGGCCTTGGAACTTTTAATGGCACGTCCTGTAGGAACACTGAATAAAAAAGGTCGCTATAGTAAAGGTTCAATTTTTGCTGCGGTAATGGCGCAATTAGAATATTGGCAGGCGCTTGAAGATGGTGCCGAGCTTGAAGAAGAACCGAAGAAAAAGAAAAAAAAGAAGAAAGACAAAAAAAAGGCAAAAACTGAAACAACAGCTGCTGAAACTTTATCAGCGACATCGGCTGAAGATGCAGTAAATGATCAAGACAACAGCTTGGATAATGCCTGACATTTTCCGAGAAATTAAAAAAGCGCCTTCAAGGCGCTTTTTTATACAACATCATTACACTGAATTAAGCTTCAGGTGCCGGGCTGTACTGTTCTACCAAAGGTTTTAACTCACCTTTCTGGAACATATCAAGCATGATATCGCTACCACCGATTAATTCACCATTGATCCACAATTGTGGGAAAGTAGGCCAATTTGCAATTTGCGGTAAAGTTGCACGAATATCCGGGTTTTCCAAAATGTTTACATAAGCAAATGGACGACCAATTTGACTGAGTGCTTCTACCGCACGTGCAGAGAAACCACATTGTGGGAATTGTGGTGTACCTTTCATGTAAAGTAATACTGCATGTTTAGCAATTTGGTCACGAATTAACGCTTCAGTATCGCGTGCTTGTTCAGTCATTGATAAATCCTCAACTAATCTGCCTCGCATTATACCCAAAACTTAGCAAAACAGTATGTCTAAAGCAATAATTCCATTTTTATTTACATTTGGGCTTTTAATCTGCCCTGGATTTTGCTTATATAAACTTTTATTTTTCCCTCCTAACAGATAAGAGTTAGTCATGAATAACATTACCCTTGCTCCTGTGCAAACTGATCAACCATCTCATTTGATGCCAGTATTTGGCCGTCAGCCGATCAGCTTTGTCCGAGGACGAGGTTCTTATCTTTATACCGAAGATGGTACTGAATACTTAGATGCATTAACCGGGATTGCGGTATGTGGTTTAGGTCATTCGCACCCTGCTGTAACTGCAGCAATTGCAGAACAGGCAGCTACCCTGATTCATACCAGCAACATTTTTGAAGTGCCTTGGCAAACGGCTGCTGCGCAAAAGCTTGCTGAAGTTTCAGGTATGGAAGAAATTTTCTTCTCCAACAGTGGTGCAGAATCAAATGAAGGTGCCATTAAAATTGCACGTAAATTTGGTCATATGCAAGGCGTAGCAACACCTAAAATCATTGTTGCAGATCATTCTTTCCATGGCCGTACCATGGCTACCCTGTCAGCAACGGGCAACAAAAAGGTTCAGGAAGGTTTTGCACCTTTGGTTGAAGGTTTTATCCGCGTGCCATTTGGTGATATCGAAGCGATTGAAGAAGCTGCAATTAACCATCCAGATATCGTTGCGATTTTAGTTGAACCAATTCAAGGTGAAGGTGGTGTCAATACCGCTCCTCAAGGCTTTAGCTACCTTGAAGAAATTCGTCAAATCTGTAATCAGCATAACTGGTTGATGATGCTGGATGAAGTTCAAACAGGTAACGGTCGTACCGGTAAATACTTTGCTTACCAGCACACCAATATTGTCCCTGATGTTTTGACTACAGCTAAAGGTTTGGGCAATGGCTTCCCGATTGGTGCTGTCATGACTCAAGGCCGTGGCGTAGGCGTGCTGACTGCCGGCAACCATGGTTCAACTTATAGTGGTACTGCCCTGGGTTCACGTGTGGTTTATACTGTCATCGATACCATTCAAAAAGAAAATCTGGTTGAAAATGCTGCAAAAATGGGTGCTTATATCGTTGAGCAGTTAAGCCAACAACTGGCAGACCTAAACGTGACAGTCCGTGGTTTTGGTTTGATGATTGGTGTTGAATTGCCAAAAGCTTGTGGCGATCTGGTCAATGTTGCACGTGATGATTACAAGCTTATCATTAATGTCACTGCAGGTTCAGTGGTTCGCTTATTACCACCACTCAACATCACTACAGAACAAGCAGATCAATTGATTGAACGCCTGGTTAAAATGATCAAGGATTATTTAGCTTAAACTTTCAATCTAATCTAAAAAAAGCCGCTAATCGCGGCTTTTTTTATACTTTATTTTTATGAAACAGCTTGGTAAATTCTTCCGCCAGGTAACTGGCTAAAGTATTGTTTTAATGCATCTAAACAGCGATGAACCTTCATTGGTTGCTGATCTTTTTTTGCTGTGATGGCATATAAAGTGAAACTGGCCAGCTTCCACTCTGGTAAAACTTCCACCAGAGAGCCATTGACTAAATCCTTTTGTACATCCAGATATAAAATTCGCGCAATACCATGCCCTTGCAAACATAATGATTTTGCAACCAGGACATTATTGGTACTTAAACGTGATTTCATTTCCAGATTAACTGTTTTATCTGACGCCGCATGTTGAAATGAAAAATGTTGATAATTTTTCATAATATTGATTGGAATCAAATTATGATTGTTTAGATCTTCAGGTCGCGATACAGGCGCCGATTGATTCAAATAACTTGGGGAAGCCACCAACACTTGCTCTACTAGAGCTAGCGGCATCACATTCAAATTATGATCATCTATTTTTGGACTCATGCGTAAAGCAATATCGATACGCCCTTCGAGTATATCAATGTATTGATTATCTGCTTCTATATGGACTGCTAAACCACGATGGGCCTGCATCCAGTGAGACAATGCAGGAATCACATGATTCGCACCAAGTTCCGGGGTTGTGGCAATGCGCAAATCGCCCACCAAGTCTTCTCGTAACTCGTTGATACGGATTTTCCCGCGCTCTGCAGCGGCAAGCATTTCTTGACAGCTGTGGAAAAAAGCTTGTCCGGCTTCAGTCAAATTTAATTTTCTTGTAGATCGATGTAGAAGTGTAACTTCCATTTCATTTTCTAAAGAACGAATTTGCTGACTCACGGCGCTGGTCGTGATTCCTAACTCACGTGCAGCACCGCTAAACGAGCTTTTTTCAACAACACAAGCAAACACACCCATTGCTCGAAGTTGATCTAACATAAATTTCCCTCTGAACTTATGATTACTTTACCTTTCCGATAAAAGCAACTCATTGTATTATACGGTGAAATTTATGTTTTGTATTTGTATAATTTAATTTATTGGTAAAACATTGGTCGGATTGATTGGTTTTCCATTTAGACGTACCTGAAACTCGAGCATGGTACGATTTGTACCCGTTGAACCCATTTCAGCAATTTTCTGTCCTGCTGTCACATTCTGACCACTGCTGACATTCATTTTACTGTTATGTGCATAAGCAGTAATGTAACCATCGATATGTTTGATCAGAATTAAATTGCCATATTCTTTCAAACCATCTGCGGCATAGACCACTTGACCGTTAGCCGCAGCAAAAACTGCATCTCCGGTATTACCACCATAGCGAATGCCCTTCACATTTGCAGCAATATTAAAGTTTGCAATGACTGCTCCATTACTCGGTTTTACCCAGCGCAAAGTAGAAACTTGCGAGGATGCCACAGGTGCAGTGGTCGTGGTTACGGGAGCCGTAGTTTTAGTCGGTGTAGTCGGAAGTTGAACGGTTTGACGTTGAATTGGTGCCACTTGTGCCACGGCTTGAGTAGTGGTGGTGCGACGTGAGCCTGAATCTTTCAAACGTAAAGATTGACCGACATAAATGCGATATGGTGCCGTTATATCATTCATATCAGCAACACTGGTATAAGCCAGACCATAACGTGCAGCAATCCCGCTTAATGTATCTCCAGATCTGACCGTATAGTAGTCTGGTGCAGCAGCATAACGTGTTGCATTATGAACTTGTGGTTTTGAAGCACAACCGCTCAAAATAGCAGTTGCAATCACAGCTGTAGACAACACAATGGTTTTCAACAAGCCTGCAGGCGCAGCAAATAAGCGATATGGTGACACCAAGTGCATTAATCTTCCTCTCTACACATTAAGTCTATTTATTGGTTTGCACTAAGATTAGCAAAAAAGCATCTGAAAAATAGGGTCAATTCTGCTTTTTCACAAAGTTATAACACTACTGGGCACTATTTAGAAAACTGTGCATGTAATGTGTGCAAAATCTCATAATTTGTCGCGTCCATTTGAATCGGCGTAATGCTGACAAAGCCATTTGCCACCGCAAAAAAGTCCGATTCTATTTCGGTTAAACCTTTTTTAGGTTCGGCCACAGCCTCGCCAGACAATCCAATCCAGTACACTTGACGTCCACGTGGGTCTACATGACTGGTAATAGGTTTAGATTGACTGCGACGTCCCTGATAAGTAATTTTCGAACCTTGCAATTCAGATATATCCGGAATATTCACGTTAAAAATATGACGTGGAGGTAAAATCGGCAAACCCTGAGCAATAAAGTCATGCACCCATTTTGCTGCGACGGCATAATTGTTCGGACTGTCATAAGAACGTACATTTGGACCGGCCATAGATACGGCAATGGCCGGTTGTTTCATCAAACGCCCTTCAAATGCGGCTCCGACAGTACCTGAATACAGCACATCATCGCCCAGATTTGCCCCACTATTAATTCCGCTAACCACCAGATCAAATTCAAAATCAAATAAACCGTTCATGGACAGATAGACACAATCTGCAGGTGTTCCATTGACTGCCCAAACATCTGCTGAAATTTGAACAGGTCGTAAAGGACGGTCTAAAGTAAGTGCACTGGAAAAACCACTGCGTTCACTTTCAGGGGCAACAATGACGACACGACCAAGGGGAGCCAAGGCTTGAGCCAATGCCTGAATACCGGGAGCAAAAACACCATCATCATTGGCAATTAATATATTCACTTAAAAATCTCGTAACGGTTAAAAATGACTAATCAGAACATTTGATTGAATTGTATAGAAAATTATATATATTTGACGCTCTACATCCATTCAAAAAAGTGTGATTTAAAAATGATTAAAAGCATATCATTTCGTGGCTTATTGGGGTTAGGCATTGCGGCATTATTATCTTCCACCGTTTTAGCCAATGAAGGCTTATCTTTGGAAGAAGCCAATACTATTGTGAAAGAAGACATTGCTTCAACTCAAGTAATGGCTGAAGTATGCCCTGCAATTATCGGCAAAAATGCAAAATTTGATCAAAACATTCAGATGCTGATTAAAGCTTATTTGCAAGACTATTCAGACAAATCGATGACTTTTGATAAAATTCAAGCAGATTCAGAGTATAAATCTGTGCTGGATGAAGCTCGTCAGGCAGCAAAAGAAAGCAGCAATGATGAACAAAAATCGGTTTGCGAGGATGTGGTCAATTATCAAGCTTAATATAGGGCACTTGCTTTATATAAAATAATCAAAATATTAAGTATTTGATCATAATCCTAGGCATAAAGAAGATTTCTCTTTATGCCTTTTTTGATACTTTTTAAGTCAAATTCTTGTTATGAGCCAGGCCATTTCAACAGCTTCAATACATTTGTGTACTTACAATTACCAAAAATATCGTTAAGCTTATTTTTATTGTGATGTTTTTAAATTAATTTAGGTCTGCTTAAATGAAATTTTCCCTGTTCAAATCTGTTTCCTTAGGTTTATTCACCACTGCACTCATGACACTTTCAGTAACCCATGCAGCCACACAAAAAGATGAAAATATTGAAGTCACTCCACTACAAAAAGTCACCCAGCAAGAGTTGGCTGCCATTTATGTACTTTCAGAAGTTTGCCCTAGTCTAGTGAAAGATCATGCTAAATTTGAACAGGGTTATGCAAAGCTGGCACAAGAATATTTACCTGCGGAAAAAAATGCGGTTTCGAGCCTGGCTAACCTGAGTAAAGAGAAAAAATTTAAACCTATTTTAGTTGAAGCACGTAACGATGCGAAAAAGGCCGGTGATGCAAAAAACCAGGAAATTTGCCAAGAACTCACCACATACAGCAAATAATACCAATTGGTTACAATACTTTTGAAATAAGCCGATTTCCCCCATAGAAGTCGGCTTTGCTTTGTCCTAAAATGCAAAGCTCTTTGTGCTTATTATTAAGATATTGGAACCACCCAGAATGACCCACAAAAGCGCCCTTGCTGCATTATTACTATTGCCGAGCTTCACATACGCAGCAACTGTCTTATCTGCACCGCCAGAACTCAATAATAAATCTTATGTGTTAATGGATTATGAGACAGGGCAAATCCTGGCATCAAAAAATGAAAATGAAAAATTAGCACCTGCTTCAATGACCAAGATGATGACCAGTTACATCATTGAACAAAAGTTATTGAGCGGTGAACTCACTGAAAACGAAAAAGTTCGTATGAACGAATCGGCGTGGTGTCGTGGTAGCAGCACGGAATCATGTATGTATGTACCGCTTAACGGCACTGCAACAGCGCTAGAAATGCTGCGCGGGATTATCATTCAGTCTGGTAATGATGCCTCTAAAGCCATGGCAGAGCATATTGCCGGCAATGAAGGTACCTTTGCCCACATGATGAACCAGGAAGCAAAACGTATTGGCATGACCAATACCAGCTTCATCAATGCAACGGGTATGCCTGCTGAAGGTCACTATTCAACTGCTAAAGATATGGCGACACTTGCGCAACATATCATTCATGACAGTTCAAAGTATTACCCTATCTACTCTGAAAAAGAATTTACCTTTAACGGCATTAAACAAGGTAACCGGAATGCCTTGCTTTATACTGACCCAAGTGTAGACGGTTTAAAAACCGGTCATACTGAAGAAGCTGGTTACTGTTTAACGACTTCTGCTAAACGTGGTCCATTGCGTTTAATTTCAGTGATTTTTGGTGCACCAAGCATGAACGAACGCGCATCACAAACACGTGAAATTTTGGCTTGGGGTTATGCAAACTTTGAAACCGTTAAGGTTCAACCTGCCAATCAAGTTTTGGCTAAATCAAAAGTTTGGTATGGTAAAAGCAATGATGTTCAAATTGGCCTGGCAGAAAACTTCAATGTGACGATGCCTAAAGGTGAAGCCAATGCCATTAAAACGCAATTGGTGGTTCAACCTAAATTGACTGCACCTTTGAAAAAAGGTCAGGTGATTGGTAAATATGTGGCGACTTTGAATGGTAAAGTAATTGCAGAAAAACCATTGGTTGCCCTTCAAGCTGTTGAAGAAGCTGGTTTCTTTGCAAAAATGATTGATCACATCAAACAGTTCTTCGCAAACTTGTTCTAAACTCAATTTTAGACTTAAGTTAAAGCATCCGCACTTCGGTCTGGGTGCTTTTTTATTTTATAATGCTTGAAAACTACAGATTGAAACCTTCACATGGCTAAAAACATTCGTCCTTATTTAGATACGACACCGCAAATTGATGACTCTTGTTATGTTGATGACATGTCAGTAGTCATTGGCGATGTGGTGCTTGCTGAAAATGTTTCAGTCTGGCCTTTTGCGGTCATTCGTGGTGATGTGAATCATATTCATATTGGCAAAAACTCCAATGTGCAAGATCATGCCATGTTGCATGTGAGTCATAAAAAAGCTGACAAACCTGAAGGTTCCCCCCTGATTATTGGTGAGGATGTGACCATTGGTCATCATGTGACTTTACATGGCTGTACCATTGGCAATCGGGTATTGGTAGGCATCAACACCATCGTTTTAGATGACGTCATTATTGAAGATGATGTGATGATTGGCGCGGGCTCTTTGGTGCCACCACGCAAGCGTCTGGAAAGCGGTTATTTATATGTAGGGAGTCCGGTACAGAAAGTTCGCCCTTTAACCGATAAAGAAAAAGAATTTTTACCTTATTCAGCACGGCATTATGTGAAAGTGGCAGGGAATTACCAATAACAGTCAAACTTTAATCTCACTACTCCGCTCAGTTCAAGGCATGAATTTTACAGGTTCAATTTTCTCTAAATTTAGGATGCCATACCATGAGCCAAAAGCATTGGGAAAATGTCTATCAGACCAAATCCACTGATCAAGTCAGCTGGTATCAGGCACAGGATCAAAAGTCTTTAGAGCTGATCCAAAGATTAAAAGATAAACATGGACTTGATTTAACTGCGCAAATTATTGATGTAGGAAGTGGTGCATCGGTATTTATCGATCAACTTTTAGAGCTTGGATTTAAACATTTCCATGTATTAGATCTCTCCCGGACGGCTTTAGAAAAAACCCAGGCCAGACTACGGGAGAAAAACCTGAATGCAGAGCACATCACTTGGCTGGTAGAGGATATCTGCACCGTCACTCTTCCCGCCAATTATTTTGATTTATGGCATGACCGTGCCGTATTTCATTTTATGATTACGCCTGAACAACAACAGCAATATATTTCCAACCTAAAGACCTCTTTAAAAAAAGGGGGTCATCTGATCATGTCCAACTTTGCTGAAGATGGTCCAACCCAATGCAGCGGTTTAACTATTCAGCGTTATAGCATTCAAGAGTTACAGGAAAAACTCGGTGCCGATTTTCATTTAATGCATTTTGAACATGATATTCACCTGACCCCGTGGGGCTCAGAACAGAAGTTTCTACATAGTGTCTGGGCTTATCAACCCAATTCCTGATGTATTTTCACCGTGCAAGTGATCATCAAGAAGGCTAATTAGAAAGAAAAAGCAGTGCAACATAGCCACCGAGCGCTAAATTTTGTAGAATACCCCTTTTGCCCCATGGTGCTTTTCTATGACCGCTTGGACTGCCCACGTTACCGTCGCTACTGTTATTGAAAAAAATGGAAAATTCCTTTTTGTTGAAGAACATACTCAAGGTGTAACGCATACCGTATTTAACCAGCCGGCAGGTCATGTCGAATGTGGCGAAACGCTCATACAAGCGGCCATTCGTGAAACCATGGAAGAAACCGGGCATGATGTAGAAATTACAGATCTGCTTGGCATATATACCTATACTCCCCCAATGTTCCCTGACCGTACCTATTTCCGTTTTTGCTTTTTAGCCACAGATCTGCATCACCATGCAGAGGCAAAACTGGATACTGGAATCGTGGGTGCCGTCTGGATGACACTGGATGAACTGAAAGAATCTGCACGTGCACGTAGCCCCTTGGTGATTAAAGCCGTTGAAGATGCCTTATCAGGTCAAAAATATCCTTTATCGCTCGTTTATGAGCACCAAAACTCTCCCCTTATTTCAACTTTGGATGCTTAATCCTATGCAACAACGTGTCATCGTCGGTATGTCTGGTGGTGTAGATTCTTCTGTTTCTGCAGCACTCCTTCTTCAACAGGGCTATCAGGTTGAAGGGCTTTTCATGAAAAACTGGGAAGAAGATGACGGCACGGAATATTGCACGGCCATGGAAGACCTTGCCGATGCGCAAGCCGTGTGCGATAAGATTGGCATAAAACTGCATACTGCCAACTTTGCCACGGAATACTGGGATCGCGTGTTTGAGCATTTCCTCGCAGAATATGCCGCAGGTCGTACCCCAAACCCGGATATTTTATGTAATAAAGAAATCAAATTCCGTGCATTCTTAGACCATGCTGTGAATTTGGGTGCAGACTTTATTGCGACCGGTCATTACTGCCGTCGCGGTGAAACCATGACCAACTCACGTGGTGAAGAATACGCACCTTTATTACGCGGATTTGACCAAAACAAAGACCAGACTTATTTCCTGCATGCCGTTCATGGCCGTGAAATCAATAAAACCTTGTTCCCTGTTGGTGAAATTGAAAAGCCACAAGTGCGTAAAATTGCTGAAGAATTAGGCTTAGCTACTGCCAAGAAAAAAGACTCCACCGGAATCTGTTTTATTGGCGAACGCCGCTTTAATGACTTTTTAAAACAATATCTGCCTGCCCAGCCCGGAAAAATTTTACTGGATACTGGTAAAGAGGTTGGTGAACATCACGGCTTAATGTACTATACCCTCGGTCAACGCGGTGGAATAGGCTTAGGTGGTCTTAAAGGCGAATCTGAAGGTGCATGGTTTGTTCTTTATAAAGATATTGAAAACAATCGCCTTGTTATTGGTCAGGGTCATGAGCATCCATTGATGCAAAGTACTATACTTTGGAGTGAAGCGATTGACTGGGTCGCTGGTG
Organism: Acinetobacter sp. BSP-28; assembly: GCF_044130285.1. Taxonomy (NCBI): domain Bacteria; kingdom Pseudomonadati; phylum Pseudomonadota; class Gammaproteobacteria; order Moraxellales; family Moraxellaceae; genus Acinetobacter; species Acinetobacter sp. BSP-28. The sequence continues at coordinate 130,343 of NZ_JBIQOB010000007.1, read as the reverse complement.
AGCAGGATATTCCTGAATCTGGTTTCCGTTGTACGGCTAAAACCCGTTACCGTCAGCCCGATCAAGCTTGTGTCATCTATAAAGATGCCGATATGCCAAATGGTGTACGTGTTGAATTTGACGAACCGCAACGTGCGGTGACTCCAGGACAAAGTGTAGTGTTCTACGCAGATGAAGTTTGTTTAGGTGGCGGTGTGATTCATCATACCAATGCCCCGAAACCTGATTTTATTTAAAAAGGAAGCGATAGGCATGGCTGAGTTACCCTTTCAACAGCCTCGGACTTTGAATGTACGTCAGAACCGTGCTTTGGCGTTGGCAGCTGTGTTTCAATCGACACAGCTGACCCATATGACGGCCATGTCTGGACAACACAGTATTGGTGAAAATGGTAGCTTCTATTTAGAACAACTCATTAAAGCCAGCCTGAATATCCGTCCTACTGCCAATGAATCCTGTCAAACTCTACACTTCTTTAATCAACTGGCCGATATTTCCCTTGGCTTAAAAACATTAGAAAGTAGCATTACCCAACCTTTTAATACCTCTCCCAAATCCCGTTTGCCGAAACTCTCCAATACCAAGCTGCCGATGAGCTATGCCATGGCATTGTTACAGTTAGAGAAAAAAGTCTATAGCAATCCCAAATTTGTTGAAATTATTGAACAATCTCAACAGAAAATTCTAAAGCAGCTGTCTTTCTTCGATAATAATTATCTGCATCCAAGCATTATTGCCAACCTGGCCCAAACTTATATTGAAACTGCAGGACAAATTAATCCCCGCATTATGGTCAAGGGCAACGCCGAAGCTTTTAAAGACAGCGGACATACCAATCGTATTCGCGCTTCCCTGTTTACCGGTCTGCAACTGGCGCACTTGTGGCGTCAGCTTGGCGGCAGTTCCTGGGGAATGATTTTCAGCAAGCGTAAGCTGCTCCAAGATATTCAAGATCTTGCCCGTTTACAGTATCAGGTGGTTTAACCTGATGCGATCCGGGCTTTCCGTTTTACGTTTTAATTCCAAAGTTTAAGGAATCGCTATGAACGCTTTAACCGCACTTTCTCCATTAGATGGACGCTATGCTAGCAAATGTGATGCTTTGCGCCCTTTCCTCTCTGAGTTTGGTTTAATCCATGCTCGTGTGACTGTTGAAGTACGCTGGTTACAAGCGCTTGCAAACCGTCCTGAAATCACTGAAGTTCCTGCTTTCAGCGCAGAAACCAATGCTGCACTTGATGCGATTGTTGCAAACTTCTCTGAAGACAATGCTAACCGCATTAAAGAAATTGAACGTACAACCAACCACGACGTAAAAGCGGTTGAATACTTCCTTAAAGAACAAATCGCGCATATTGATGAACTGAAAAATGCCGGTGAATTCATTCACTTTGCATGTACTTCTGAAGACATCAACAACTTGTCTCATGCTTTAATGCTTAAAAATGGTCGTGAAGTTTTAGTTGCTGCAATGCAACAAATTATCGATTCAATCGTAGCTTTGGCTGAACAACACGCTGAACAACCAATGTTGTCTCGTACACACGGTCAAACTGCAAGCCCTACAACTTTGGGTAAAGAAATGGCAAACGTGGCTTATCGTTTAGCTCGTCAAATCAAGCAATTCAAACAAGTTGAATTGCTTGGTAAAATCAACGGTGCTGTAGGTAACTACAACGCGCACTACTCTGCTTACCCAGAAATCAACTGGCCTGCTCACTCACAAGCATTTGTTGAATCTTTAGGTTTACAGTTTAACCCGTACACGACTCAAATCGAACCACATGACTACATGGCGGAATTGTTTGATGCATTACGTCGTTTCAACACCATCTTGATCGACTTCAACCGTGACGTATGGGGTTATATCTCGCTTGGTTTCTTCAAACAACGTTTGAAAGAAGGTGAAGTTGGTTCTTCAACCATGCCGCATAAAGTAAACCCGATCGACTTCGAAAACTCTGAAGGTAACTTGGGTATTGCAAATGCAGTATTGGCTCACTTGGGCGAAAAACTTCCTGTATCTCGCTGGCAACGTGACTTAACAGACTCTACTGTACTTCGTAACATGGGTGTTGGTTTCGCGCAAAGCTTGATCGCATTCGAAGCTTGCTCTAAAGGTATTGGCAAACTTGAATTGAATGCACAGCGTATTCTTGAAGATCTTGACCACGCTCAAGAAGTTCTTGCTGAACCAATTCAAACTGTAATGCGTCGTTATGCAGTTGAAAAACCATACGAAAAATTAAAAGCCCTGACTCGTGGTCAAGCGATGACTCGCGACATGATGGTTGATTTCGTGAATGGTAAAGAGTTAGAAGCCGTTCCTGCTGCTGACCGTGCACGTTTAGCTGAAATGACACCAGCTTCTTATACAGGTAATGCTTCAACACAAGCTAAACAAATCAAAGACCTTATTTCTAAAATTTAATTTCTGATTATTGGTCTGATTTTTAGATTGATCTAAAAAAGCGAAGCTTAGGCTTCGCTTTTTTATTGGGTGAACAAAATTAATATTTTAATTATGGCAATGGGCAATAACGCATCCAATCCGCTTTCATTTTTTCCAATTCATCACCGCTTAAAACATCACTGAAATAAATATAATAGGTTGCATCTGGATATTGAATTTCATGACGGTACAACATGCCACGGAGAGAGACTGAGAGTTCTTCTGGGAAATCATCCTCTAAATAAAGCTCTTCAAAGTCATAATTGAAATAGCAATTTTGTTTTGCTTCGAATGCTTCTACAACAGCCATGTGCACTACCTAGGAAAATCATAACAAATATAAATGCAGTTTAACGGATTCGCTTATGAAAAGCCTTTACACAGGGCAAAATCATGACTCATAACACCACAATTGATTACGGAAATAACAATAGATGGAGCTATTTCAGCTATCAGCCTTACTTATTTTGCTAAAAAGGCAGCCGCAATACCCACACAGCAATACATCAACCTGAGCGAACAGACTAAAGATTCCATTGCGAAAATCTAATTTACCATTACACTTAAATAGTGAAGCTTAGGCTTCGCTTTTTTATTAGAATAGAATCCGTTGACAATTCATCTATGTCTGTAACGATATAAGCCATTCATAAAATTTCAACACTCCCAATAAAGCTTTGTAAATACAAGAAATAATGATTGAACATCAATTGAACATCAAACACTGGCTTGCACTCGCAGTGATCTCGGTTGCGATAATCATCGCAAGTATTCATCCTTTAGAATTTGAAGCATATTTACTGCATCAAGCAGGTACAGTATTTATGCTTGCTCTATTATTGTTTACCCAGAAGAAAATCGGCTTTAGTTTTTACAGTTTTGCACTTTATCTGTTTTTTTTACTGATTCATATTATCGGCGCACATTATCTGTATTCGTATGTTCCCTATAATGAATGGCTGATTCAGCTGTTCAATTTTGACCTTAACCAATCGATGGGCTGGTCACGTAATATGTATGATCGCCTGGTGCATGTTGCCTGTGGGTTACTGCTCTACCCAGCAATACTGCGATTGTTTCAGGTGTGGCTGCCTGGCGCTAAACCCTTCACGCTATTTTTATTGGTGGTTCAGTTTATCATGGCCACCAGTTTAATTTATGAATGGATTGAATGGTGGATTGCCTTGGGTTTATCGCCTGAAGAAGCTGAAAATTATAATGGTCAGCAAGGGGATATCTGGGATGCACACATGGATATGCTGCTTGCTACCTTGGGTGCAATGATTACGGGTGCAATTTGTTTAATCAAAAAATCTAAACCAAATCAAAACTCTAATCTAACCATGTAATAACTTTGGAATCAGTCATATATGGATTCATTTTACGATCATAAAACTCACAGCACACATAATTGCCTTGATTTTGCCTAGCAAGATTGTCCGCTAATCGAAAATGGCACTCATACTTGTCTTGAGCTAATTTTAACATGATGCGTTCAAATGACTTTTTATAATTCTTATTCCCCGGCCTCAGATAGGTTTGGTACTTTTTCACTACTCCACAGCCCTGCGATATCACCTCTTTTTGCTCTTTAGTCAGATAATCTGCTACAGTAAAGAAAAATGCAGGCGGTAAAAGTATCAGCGACAATGATTTTAAGCTGATTTTTTTTGAGATTGCTCAAGATATAAAACCACAATGAAGAGTGTAATCAATACACTCAAGATGGCCAATATAGAGGTGTAGTCATTACATAGTTACTGTTTTAATGATCAAAAATAATCCCTATTCCCGCGGTATTAACCGATGCAGAAGCCATTTAATGGTCAAACCATTTTAAAATTTTTGATTCAGATAACTGTGGATTTTTTTTACGATCATGAAAGTTAAAACAAACATGATCGTTTTCATTTTTTCGCTCCAGGTTTTCTACAAAACGGAAATGGCGAAAATATTTGGAATCATCCAGTTGTAACGTAATCCTCTCGAAACTTTTGTCCTGACTATACTGCTTACCTGTAGAATATTTTTTATAATACTGCACTGTGCCACAAGCAGTTGATACTGTGATCGGCTTATCACTATTTAAATACAGTCCATAAGCAAAAATGAAAAAACCTGGAAGCATCAATAAAAATGGCGCGCCCGCTTTCCAGTCATCTGGCTTGACCTTAGGCGTGATGTAAAAAATGGCATAGGCCGGCAATCCAACAACGCACATTAATCCAAAAACAATAAGAAACGTCGCCATTTTATATATGAATAATCAATTAGTTATAGCATGATATTAGCATAAGCATTTAATATTTCTATAAAAAAAAGCACACCGAAGTGTGCTTTCATTCGCATAAGTTTAAACAATTAAAGTTTAGGATCACGCAGTTGTACCAAGTTCACATTTGCTTTGGTCAAAGTTTCCATGACTTTATTCATCACTGCCGGTACTAGACCATCTGCCATTTGTGCTGCTTGTAAACCCAGCTTTTCACCCAAAGTCGGTTTACGGCGGGTTTCAATCACAAAGACTTCGTGCTGTGCCAACAAACCGAGTAAATATTCATCTGAAGTTTGCAGCTTATCTACCAAGTTTAATTCAAGCGCATCTTTGCCATACCAGTGCTCACCTGTTGCCACTTTTTCAACATTTAATTGTGGACGGTATTTTTCAACAAAGTGCTTAAACAACTCATGCGTTTGCTGTAACTCTTCTTCAAATTTGGCTTTGCCTTCAGCGGTATTTTCCCCAAACATGGTCACGGTACGTTTAAACTGACCCGCGGTATAAAGCTCAAAATCAATATGCTTTTCTTTCAATAGACGGTTAAAGTTCGGTACTTGTGCAACCACACCAATGGAACCGACCACGGCAAATGGTGCAGATACAATTTCATTGGCAATGCAAGCCATCATATAACCGCCACTGGCTGCGACTTTATCCACGCAGATCGTCAGGTTAAAACCGGCATCACGTAAACGCACCAGTTGAGCAGCAGCTAGACCATAGCCATGCACCATGCCGCCCGGGCTTTCCAGACGCACCACCACACGGTCACGCCCTGCTTTTGCAGTGGCTAAAATCAGGGTAATTTCTTCACGCAGGTTTTCTACCGCAGAGGCTGCAGTATCACCCTTAAAATCGAGGACATAAATTTTTTGATTATTTTTTTTACGTAAGCGTGCTTCTTTTGAAAGCTGCTGGGCAAGATGCAAGAGTTCCAATTTAGACGCAGTCGCCTGGGCAATTTTTTTACGTTGTTCATTTACACGTGCGTTTAAATGGCTGATGCGGATTTCAGCAGGCAACTTAGGGTTGTGAAATAACATACAGATACAAACTCATTTAATTCATATTTATCTTTCATAAGATGTGGGCAATTACACAAAAATTCAATTTATATTTTGCAAATAATGATCATTAACTAAAAAAGAAAACCAAGTCTTTCTAACTTCAATACAACAATACTGAAATAAAAAAAAGAGCCTTACGGCTCTTTTTCAGAAAATACCTATTAACCGAAACGACCTGTAATGTAGGCTTCAGTCAACTGATGATCTGGTTGAGTAAAGACTTTTTCAGTTGAATTGACTTCAATCAAATCACCCAAATGGAAGTAAGCAGTACGATCAGATACACGCGCTGCCTGTTGCATCGAGTGCGTTACAATGGCAATGGTATATTGCGTAGAAAGCTCAGAAATCAGTTCTTCAATTTTTGCCGTTGCAATCGGGTCCAGCGCTGAACATGGCTCATCCATCAAAATGACTTCCGGACTTACTGCAATCGTACGTGCGATACATAAACGCTGCTGCTGACCACCAGAAAGGCCTGTACCCGGCTGGTTTAAACGATCTTTCACTTCATCCCAAAGACCTGCTTTATGCAAGCTATTTTCGACAATTTCTTCCAGGTCGTATTTATCGCGCGCCAAACCATGCAGTTTAGGACCATAAGCGACGTTGTCAAAAATTGATTTCGGGAACGGGTTCGGTTTCTGGAACACCATGCCAACTTGTGCACGCAGCAAAACCACGTCCAGATTCGGGTCATAGATATCCTGATTATCCAGCATCACTTTACCAGTAACACGACATGAATCAATGGTGTCGTTCATACGGTTTAAGGTACGCAAGAAGGTTGACTTACCACAGCCCGATGGCCCAATGAAAGCAATCACTTCATTTTCATAGATATTGATATCAATACCTTTAATCGCTTCTGCTTCACCATAATACACATGGACATCTGAAGTACTTATTTTAACATTCGATGTTTCATTTTCTTTTTTCGTTGAAGCATGAGTATCGAATTGAGAAACAAATGAAGTACCTGGATGTTTTTTATCAACTTCAGGAGCGGTAAATTGTTTCTGTTCTGGATTCACGGTTTGATCCTGCTCTAAGGAATTTGTTTTTGACATAGCTGTTACAGTATTCATATATTGCCCTTCTTACCAGCGTACTTCAAACTTCTTACGCAACCAGATTGCCAAACTATTTAAGCCGACCATCAGCGCCAGTAAGACAATAATTGCCGCAGCGGTACGTCCTTCAAAGAAGTTACGTAATTCATTGCCCTGCCATAAGAAAATTTGTACCGGTAAAGCAGTGGATTGATCTAGTGGTGTAGCCGGAACACTCGCCACAAAAGCACTCATGCCAATCAGCAGTAATGGTGCTGTTTCACCTAGTGCCTGCGCAACACCAATAATCGCACCGGTTAAGATACCTGGGATCGCAAGCGGCAACACATGGTGAAATACCGTTTGTACACGGGAAGCACCCAAGCCCAATGCCGCCTGACGAATTGATGGAGGGACAGCTTTAAGCGATGCACGGGTAGTGATAATCACGGTTGGCAAAGTCATCAGACTCAGAACCAGACCACCCACTAACGGTGCAGAAATCGGTAAATGCATCCAGCCAATGAAAATGGCAGCACCGAGCAAACCAAAGACAATCGATGGTACAGCTGCCAGGTTATTAATGTTGACTTCAACAATATCGGTAATGAAGTTTTTAGGGGCAAATTCTTCAAGATAAATGGCTGATGCCACACCGATTGGAATCGAGATAAAAATCACGATCAGCATCATGAACAATGAGCCCATGAATGCACCGGCAAGCCCCGAAGTTGCTGGTGAACTGCGTGAGTCTGGGTTGGTAAAGATATTGGTATTGAAGGTATTTTCAAGCACACCTTTGGCTTTTAACTCATCAGCAAGTTGACGAACTTCCGGACTTAACTGTTGTTGATCATCTGGTAATGAACGGTCAATATTTCCCGCCAGCCATACGTCTACATTAGCATCTGCCAAAACTTTAATTTCTTCTTTTTTGCCAATCAGGCTTGGATCAGCCAGCACCATATCACGCAAGCGATATGCTTCAGAACTGGTGTACAAACTGGATAGATCATCACGTTTTGATGCGATTGAAGGATCTTTTGCAATCATGCCATTAACGATCAAAGCATCCCAATCCACCATGCCCATTTCGGTTTGCCAGGCAATAGTACGCTCTTCAAACTGGGCTGGAGACTCGCCATCCTTCTGCGTAGGTTTCGCACCTACCTGAATAATGGCAGGGTCAAAGTAGACCGGCACAGAGATACTGCTTTGCCAGAATGCTGGTAAACCTTTTGCCAGAATACTGCCGAATAAAAGCACAACAAAGAACAAGCCTGTAATGACAGCAGAGAAGCCAAATACACGAAATATTTTTTCTTTACGATGGCGCTTTGCTAAAGAACTGGCAATTTTCTGTTTACGTTTATCGCGCAATTCACCAGCATCGCGCGGATCACGTGTCTGATCCATAGGAGATATATTTGAAGTACTCATTCGTATTGCTCGCGATATTTACGCACGATATACAGTGCAACAATGTTCAGACCTAAGGTAATCACAAACAGCGTCAGACCTAATGCGAATGCCACCAATGCCTGTGGGCTGGCAAAATCTGTATCACCGGTAAGTTGATTGACAATGGTAATGGTCACGGTTGAAATCGCTTCCAGCGGATTGGCATGCATTAAAGGACTGTTCCCTGCCGCCAGAACCACGATCATGGTTTCACCAATGGCACGTGATGCTGCAAGTAAAAATGCTCCGATAATGCCTGGCAATGCAGCCGGTAGTACAACCTGACGAATGGTTTCCGATTTGGTTGCACCTAAGCCTAATGAACCATCACGTAACGCACGAGGCACCTGGGTAATAATGTCATCCGAAAGTGAAGATACAAACGGGATAATCATAATCCCCATCACGAAACCTGCAGTTAAGGCACTGGTCGCATTAATTTCCAGCCCAATGCTTGCTCCAAGAGTTTTAATGAATGGACCAATAATCATCAGGGCAAATACGCCATACACAATGGTCGGAATACCCGCTAAAACTTCAATCGCAGGTTTTGCCCAGGCACGAAAGCCAGATGATGCATATTCAGCCAGGTAAATTGCAATCATCAGACCTACTGGCACTGCAACCAACAAGGCAATGCCACTGACCATGAGTGTGCCCCAGAGCAGCGGTAGCAGACCATAACTTCCTTCAGCATTTCCAGAAGTACTAAACCCGGGGTTCCATTCTGTGCCAAAAAAGAAATCGAATGGACTCACAAAATTAAAGAAGCGCATGGCTTCGCTAAACATCGAAAGCACAATACCGATAGTGGTTAAAATCGCCACACCGGAACATAGGGCCAAGCCCCAATTAATGATTTTTTCAACCTGGTTACGGGCACGATATTGCTGGACAACATGTTTTTTTGCCCAAATCAAGCCCAGCAAAGCTGCACAAATTACCACTGCCAATTTAGCAAAGGAACTGATGGTTTCAATTTTTGCCAGTTGTTGTGCTGCTGCAATTTCATAAGCTGCCGCTTGATCACTCACACCAAAACCTGAGGCAATCGCTTGAATACGATCAATGAGCACTTCCATGCCCGCACGATCCAATGTCGCTGCAACATTTGCAGGAACATTATTGAGTACCACATGTCGCAGAATATTCGGTTCGACAATATTCCAAACCAGTAAAATTAAAAAAGCAGGGATACCGCACCATAAAGCCACCAGCGCTCCATAATAGCCAGGACGAGAGTGCAATTTTGCAGTGTTATTTCCCTTACCTGCTAGGTTACGGCTTTTTGATAACCCGATTTGATAGGCGATGGCAATTAATGCCAACAACACGCCCATAAGTAGCAGATTCATGTATTCTCCAGCATTTTTCAATTTTCATGCTTTGAAAAACTTGTCTATACAAAAAAGCCGAAGGTAGAAATTATTCTACCGTCAGCTCATTCAACCTAATTACTTTACCGCTTTACCGGCTTTCAAATTTGCCAGAACTTTGGCACGTTCTTTATCTGACATAGAAATCAGACCAGCTCTTTCTAGCTTAGAACCTTTACCTGAAACTTTCTTGTTCAGGAAGTATTCAGAATACTGTTGTAAACCCTTGATTGATTTAAGGTGTTCACCTTTCACGTAGAAGTACAATGGACGTGATACAGGGTAAGAACCGTTTAGAATGGTTTTTTCTGATGGAGTCACATTGTTTACAGTGGCTACACGCAATTTGTCACGGTTTTGATCATAGAAACCTAGACCAAACACACCTACCGCATTTGGAGATGTTTTTAAACGTGCCAATGTTTCTGTATAGTCGCCAGAAATTTCAATTACTTTGCCGTCTTTACGGAAAGTCGAACATGCTTTCTTTTGTGCATCTTTATCTAAATTTTTGAAATATGCGTAAGATTCACAACCTGCTTCAACCATTTTTTCCTGGAACACTTCACGTGTACCGTGGTTAGAAGCTGGGATTACCAAAGTAATCGGTTCATTTGGAAGTGATTTGTCAATCTGGTTCCAACGTGTATACGGGTTTGCAACCAATTTACCATTTGAAGGTAATTCTGCAGCCAGTGCAGCAAATACATGTTGTGGACGTAGTTTATAAGCTGCTTTCTTTGAGTTAGACGCGAATACAATACCGTCATAACCTACTTTAATTTCAATTACTTGATTCACGCCAGCTTTTTTACATGCGGCTAATTCAGTATCTTTAATTTTACGAGACGCATTGGCGATGTCGATGGTATTATCACCTACACCTTGACAGAATTGTTTTAAACCGCCAGATGTACCACCAGAACCCACAACCGGTGCTTTAAATTGCGGGAAAGTATTACCAAATTCTTCTGCTACAATACTTGCGTATGGCAAAACAGTCGAAGAACCAGCGATCTGAATGGTGTCACGAGCTGCATTTGCTGTGGTTGCTACAGCTGCCCCTGAAAGTGCTAAAGCAAGTGCGATGTGATTTAAGCGCATTCTTTTCTCTCTTCAATAGATGCAATTTTGAAGTACGCTACTTTTTTATAAAGTTTTGTACTTATTTCGATGATTGCATTTTGATTTTAGAATATGACAATCAAGTTACAGCAATGTGACGCTTTTATGATAATTCATTTCTTTTGTATAATTTTTGAAAATATCTTTTAAATTCAATAACTAAAAATCCATTAGAAATATTATTCAAGCATTATTTTTAACTGCAAATTTGTAATAATTCTTATATCTGTCATTTTCTCATGCTTTCTATTTCTTCTCGTCAGCATGTTCATTCTATGAGCAGGCAGTAAAATTGTTCTTTTTCTGAATTCCTTTTCTATCTGTATTAGGCTTTCAATCTACTATCCCAATTTTTCACTGTTCTAATTTTTGCAATCACTCGTCCAAATCTTTGAAATTTCATAGAACATGGCTTTGTCATATATTCAAAAATAAATAATGACAGTGATATGACCATGAACAGTAGAACAATTCCAAAATTTAATCCGGATTTACCCATTCACATGACCTTTGAAGAACATGACTGGCATTTGCTTGCAGAATACTGGTATCCGATTGCTTTGGCCCGTGATATCTCTGATCAGCCCTTTAGTACCATGCTACTGGATATACCTTTGGTCATTTATAAAATGGGCGATGAATTGGTTGTGGCAAAAGATGCCTGCCCTCATCGCGGAGTACCTTTAAGCTTGGGCAAAAATGATGGTCAAGGTGTGGTCTGTCGTTATCATGGCTTGCGCTTTGGTGAAAAAGGTCACTGTAACCGTATTCCTGCACATCCTGAGCATAAAATTTCCGATCGCTTTCATTTACGCACTTATGCCGCCGTAGAACGCTATGGACTCATTTGGTGCAGTCTCACTGCAAATTTGGAGGCTGAACCAAATATTCCGCACATGCCTAACTGGAATGATGCTGATTTTCAGCAATTGGTCTGCCCAACGGTAGATTTCAAGTGTTTCGCCGGACGGCAACTGGAAGGCTTTATTGATGTCGCCCATTTTGCCTGGGTTCATCCCGATACGTTTGGTGATCCTGACAATACTGAAGTACCTGACTATAAAACCATTGAAACAGCAACAGGATTTCATGCCGACTATTGGAGCAGTGTCGGACGCTACCCGATTGGCATGGAGCAACGTGGGCAGCAAGGCTTTCAATGGCTGCGACATTTTGAGATCCATCTCCCCTTTACAGCCACCTTAACCATTCATTTTCCGAATAACAGCAAGCAAGTGATTATGAATGCCGCTTCACCGATGACAGCACGTCAGACCCGACTGTTTGCCCCGATTTGCCGAAACTATGACAAAGACTTACCGGTTGAAGATGCCTATGAGTTTAACTTAAAGATTTTTGAAGAAGACCGTGTAGTATCCGAATCACAAAAACCTGAATATTTACCGCTTGATTTAAGCCTGGAAGCCCACTTCCCGGCAGATCGCAGTTCCAGCATGTACCGCAAGTTATTGCGTAAAAAAGGTTTTAGTCCATTGTTTGCAGCTTAAATTAATCGCTTGTTATGATAAATGAGGTCAACCATGACCTCATTTACTTAAATTTAATAATTTAATTTTATGTCATTTCTAGTGGGAAATTTCTGCAAAATCAGTCTGATCCTTTTGAATGGGCGTTTGATATTTGATTAAGAAAACACAGCATAATGCGATGATTAACGGAACGCCCAGCGCATAAAAATAACCGGTTACACCATAGCGGGTTAAAATAATTCCGCCACCAATAATTGCACCCATCCGCCCCATGCCAATGGCCCACCCTGTTGCCGTTGCTCGAACTTGGGTTGGATATGCAGCGACCACCAAATAATTGAGTGCCAGTTGCTGACCTCCAATACCAAATCCAGCCAATGCAATCAGTGCAATCAGTGCAATCAGTGCAATCAGTGCAATCAGTGCAATCAGTGCAATCAGTGCAAAAATATAACTCGATTGCTGAGTTTCGATGAGTAATCCTAACCCTATAACCACAGCCAGTCCTGTGAACAGCATAAAAGTTAATATCTTTGCCGTATTTAATTTAGGCAACCAATAAGCTAAAGGTATAGCAAAAACAATAAAGGCAGCATTTACTGTCACAGAAGCATAAGGTGCTTGCTCTGGTGCCAAACCTGCCTGTTTTAAAATGGTAGGTAACCATGACAAAAGCATGAACCAGGCAATCCAGTTAAAGAAATATGTTCCTCATACGCCTGCTGTGGTACGCGCTAATCCATTTTGAAACAAGATACTTAATTTTGCTTTGTTTTGATTGGGCGTATTCGCTGCAATCAGATTTTCCTGTGTGAATGAAACAGTTTTAGATGAAATTTTATCCAGAATTTTTTGTATAGCAGCAATATTCGAGGCACTATTTTTTTGTGCCATATATTCTAAAGATTCAGGTAGAACAAAATACAGTACAACCAGTAAAACAAGGGGGGAATACTCCACCGATAATATATATTCCCTGCCACCCAACCATAGGTAGCAATTTTGCTGCCAGTAGCCCACCAAACATTGCTCCCGCAGGTAAAGCCAATAAAACACCTATGGTGACTGTGCCTTTAAAGCGTTGTGGTGAATATTCTGCAGCAAGTGCCAATAATACAGGGGTTGCACCTCCCATCCCTAAACCAGCAATCACTCTCAGTATAAATATTTGCTCGATATTGCTTATGAAAACTGTGAGAAGTGTGGCACTAGAAAAAATGGCCGTGCAAAACAGTAATGTTTTTCTGCGCCCCAATTTGTCACCCAACAAGCCTAAAAGCATTGCTCCCACTGTCATTCCAACAATTCCAGCAGTCAGAATTGGTGCTAATGCCCCGGGTTGTAAATTGAAATGCTCTAATAAAGCAGCTGCTGTAAACGCGATCGCCTAGGTATCAAACCCATCAAATAACGCAATAGTGAAACAGAGTAAAATGACCATCCATTGATAAGGTGATATTTTTCCGATCTATCACTTCTTTGATTAATGACTTTCCTTATTGAACCTGCTCCATGGCACACCTCCTTTTTCTTATCATTCTTACTTTAGAAACTGAAAACGAGAAGATCAAAGACCCAAAAGGTATGTTTTTATGCATTAAGCATAGTTTTCTATACTGTTTAAGATAAAAAAAGGAGACCCATTGGCCTCCTTTTTTCACACAGACAATCAATTAATCAATTGCTGGTGTATATGTACCATCAGCGATTGGACCTTTAATACGATCAGCCTCTGCAAGCACAAGGCCAAGCAGGTTCTTCACGTTGTCTAAAGTCGCAACAGGACTCAAAGTCGTCATCTTCAAGGATTGAACTTGACCCACTTTAGTGACACCAATATTCGCTTCACCACGGGCAAACAGTTCATCTGCCACGTTTTGGTTTAATGTATCGAGCAATTCTGCCGGATAACCTGCTGGAACCACACGGAACAACACAGAAGCAAATTGAGGTTCAACCAAAAGCTCTAAACCATCAGTCGCTTTGATGTAATCAGCCACTTCACGTGTCAACTTCACACCATTGTCGATCATTGAACCATAAAGCTCTTCGCCCAATGCTTCAACAGTCATCCACAATTTCAACGCATCAAAACGACGTGTTGTTTGTAATGACTTAGACACCAGGTTCGGCACACCATGTTCTTCATCATAAGCAGAGTTTAAGTACTCAGCTTCATAATGCATGAAACGGTAGTTCGCTTCGTCTTTCAACAAGAACGCGCCACACGAAATGGTTTGGAAATAATGCTTATGGAAATCCAGTGTCACTGAATCAGACAACTCAATGCCATCGAGCATAGAACGATAGTCATTAGACAGAATTAGTGCACCACCCCAAGCTGCGTCAATGTGCATCCACGCGCCATATTTGTTGGTGATTTCACGGATTTGTTTCAATGGATCAATCGCACCGGCATCGGTAGTACCTGCGGTCGCAACCACACATGCCACGATTTTGCCTTCTGCCTGAAGATGCGCCATGGTTTTTTCCAAAGCATCCACATCCATCTGCGCATTTGCGTTTACAGGAACAGTCACCACTGACTGGAAGCCCATGCCCATCATCGCCATGTTCTTTTGCACAGAGAAATGTGCATTTTCAGAACAGATGACTTTGACATTACGCATCGCATCCGCAGGAATACCATCGCGCTGAACTGACCACGGATTGCCGTTTTCGTCTTTCCAGTTTTTCGAGATGCAGGCATCACGAGCAAGCAGCACACCCATCAAGTTGGACTGGGTACCACCAGAAGTGAACACACCTGCCTGACCAGAACCATAACCGACTTTTTGACGTAGCCAGTCAATCAACTGCACTTCCATCAATGAACCGGCTGGGCTTTGATCCCATGAGTCCATAGACTGGTTAGTGGCGTTAATCAACACTTCTGCAATTTGGCTCGCCACCATGGTTGGGCAGTGCAAATGTGCTAACGAGTGCGGATGATGTACTTTCAAGCTTTTGTTTAAGAAAAGCTCAACCATACGCTCAAGCGATTTGTGTAGACCCATGCCTTCTTTTGAAGGATGAAATGCAATCGCGCTGCGCAGCTCTTTAATGCTGCCACCGGTGTACATTTTGTCGTTTTGCAACCATGCAGAAACGGCTTTTACCGCTTCGTCCATTGCTGACTGATAGTCAGCAATGGATTGTGCATCATTGCAGAATAACGCTTTACGGTGTTCTGCAAAATCTACCATGCCTTATGCACCTCGAACTGCAACAAGTGCTTCAGCTACCGCTTTCTTAAAGCGATTAATCGCTTCCACACATTCGTCGTGATTGATGATAAGTGGGCAAAGTAAACGAATCACTGTACCGTTACGACCACCTTTTTCTAACAACAATTTATTGTCAAAACACGCCGCTTGGATTGCTGCAGCCAATTGAGAATCACCAGGTAATGAGCCCATGTGATCTGCTTTTTGACGTTCGTCAACGATTTCAATACCGATCATCAAACCACGGCCACGCACGTTACCGATACATGGGAATTCCACTGCCAATTTTTTCAATTCAGCTTGTAAGAAATCGCCACGCTCTTGCGCATTTTGTGCAAGATTTTGTTCTTTAATGGTTTTGATAGTCGCAAGACCTGTACCCATCGCCAACTGGTTACCACGGAAAGTACCGGTATGACCAGCAGGCTGCCAAGCATCAAACTTACGCTTGATACCGAGTACAGCAAGCGGCAAGCTACCACCCACCGCTTTAGACATCACCACCACGTCAGGTTCAATACCCGCATGTTCAAAGGCAAACATTTTGCCTGAACGTCCAAAGCCTGCTTGAACTTCGTCAAGAATCAACACGATATTGTGTTTTTCAGTCACTTCACGGATTTTTTTCAACCATTTTACAGGTGCAGTCACCACACCGCCTTCACCTTGAATCGCTTCAAGAATCACAGCTGCTGGCTTGGTTACACCACTTTCGACATCTTCAATGAAGTTTTCGAAGTAATAAGTCAAGGCATCAACACCCGCTTCACCACCAATGCCTAATGGGCAACGGTATTCATGCGGATATGGCATAAACTGTACGCCTGGCATTAAGCCATTTACTGCATTCTTCGCAGACAGGTTACCTGTCATGGCCAAAGAACCGTGAGTCATACCGTGATAGCCACCTGAGAAGCTGATCACTGAGCTACGACCGGTATAGGTTTTTGCTAATTTAATTGCTGCTTCTGTACCGTCTGCACCAGACGGACCACAGAACTGTAGGCAATACTCTTCCTTCCCACCAGGGAGCTGTTCAAGTAATGCTTCAGTAAATGCATCTTTTAAAGGTGTCGTTAAATCTAAAGTATGTAATGGAAGACCGCTTGCTAGCGTATCTTGGATACTTTGAATTACCGCAGGATGATTATGGCCTAAAGCCAATGTTCCTGCCCCAGCTAAACAATCGAGGTACTCTGTACCTTCAACATCAGTAACCCAACAACCTAAGGCTTTTGCTATCGCTAACGGCAATTTACGTGGATAGCTACGAACATTGGATTCCATCTGGCTTTGGCGAGTCAAATAGTATTCGTTAGTAGACTTAGTGGCAGGATTTACAGAAGAAACGCTCATATCGAATTACCATCTCTGATATGGGTTGAAAGAAATAAGTCGGGTGACTTGTGGTCCTTTGACTCGGTGCTTTATAGAATCTAGTTTGACGACTTGATTTATACATCATAACTAAACGGCGGATGATACAGAATTTTTCAATAAAATAAACAAGTTTTATGACTTTATCTGCCCAAAACCGATCAAAAAAATATATCAAGCCAATTCTTAGATTGAATTATCATCTTACAGTGTGACAGACTAAAGAAAACCTTATTTTTATACTTTTTTTATGCAAAAGATTGAATTAACGTAACCACCTCCGAAAAACCACCTTAAATATATAATTTTTAAATATTTTATTTGCAAGCCCTTTTTATAAGATAAATAAAATCATTTACAATCTTGACACAAAGTCTGCAAAAAATCCTCATGAAGTAACGATAACATGCATACGAATAGCTAAAGTTTTCTTTACAAAAAAATAGGTAAAAATAATGCGATATTTAACTCTCTCCTCCCTGATGCTTGCCAGCGTACTTTCGACAACTGCCTTTGCCCAGCAGACTGAACAGCTGAATTACAATTTGGTCAATGTGCAGGCCGAAGCAACGCGTCAAATTTCCAATGATGAAATGCATGCGGTTTTATATATTGAAAGAAGTAAGAAGCAGCCAGCCGAACTTTCTGCACTCATCACCCAATCAATGAATCAAGCCATAGCAGCATCGAAAAAATACCCGCAAGTAAAAGTCGAAACAGGCGCTCAGAGCACTTATCCTGTTTATGACAATGACAGCCAGAAATTGAAAGAATGGCGTGGTCGCGCTGAAATTCGTCTAAAAAGTACCGACTTTAAGGCAGTCAGCCAGTTGATTAGCGAATTACAGCAAAACTTCCAGACCCAGTCGATCAACTTTACTGTCTCTGATACACAACGTAAAAAAGTGGAAAATGAGTTGATGGTGGAAGCATCGAAAAACTTCCAGCAACGTGCGCAAATGTTGACTTCGGCCTGGAATAAATCTGGCTATCAATTGGTTAACCTCAACCTGAATACCAATAACTATTATCCACAACCGGTAATGATGCGTGCCAACATGGCAAAATTTGCAGGTGCTGAAGCTGCAGATGCGCAAAATGTTGAGGCAGGTGAATCAAAAATTACTGTCAATGCCAATGGTACAGTACAGTTTAAATAATTAAATGATGATTTAGATAAAAACCGTGTGCACACACGGTTTTTGCTGATAGTATTGCTCGTAATCTTCTTCACCCCCTATCTTTACAGCTAAATCAAGTGTGAGATGGCCTAAAGGCGATGATGGCCGCCGCTAATTTATTCTATTTCTTGACATCAACAAGCTCATCTACTAGCTCATCAATCTTTGTATCTGTACTGCGCCATTTATTCAAAGCCAAACCGCCTTTGCCTTTCAACTTAAACTCAGCCTCAGAAACAACTTGCCCTTCTTTCATTAATGTGAATTTTGCATAACTCATGTAGGTCACAACATCCCATGTACGCAATGCAGTATAATTCATCGTGGTTTCACATAATGCCGGTTTGGAATTTTCAGGATAAATGCGTGCATTGATATTGTATCTTGCGAAACTACGAACTATTGAGTCATCAAATCCGGCAATTGTAACCTTAGGATTATTGATCACACATATTTGCTTAATGGTCTTTGGCTGAAATCCTTCGTTATTTTTAACCTGAATTGATGTGCAGCCAGATACAGCCAAACCCAAAGCACTTAATGCTAATAATTTTTTCATAATACCCTCTTATAGTAAGAAAATAAGATACTAATTTATTGAATAAAAAGAAACTAGACTACATTGGAATAGCATACAGGAACCAGCCTAAGTCAACCCTTTCACCATTATTTTATCAACTGAGTACACTGTTTCCTCAGGAGGATCTTAATTCGACATGAATGATGTTACATCTACCTCTTTCGCACCTTTCGACGATAGATATACTTCAGAGAAATTTCCTAAGGCTTGCTCAATTTGTCTACCGATAAATAACGAACCTCGTTTTTGTCGGTAAACTAATCAAAACATAAATTCCCCATAGCTAAGGGTATTTTTTGCTTCAGCTATTGTTCGATCACCGACGCCATTCAGAACTGACTCTGCCCAGAATTCGTCTCGGTATTCAATTCCTTTCCCAGTTCTTCAGCAAATTATTGCAAACCTTTAAGTCCAAAAACTGCGGAAAACACCTGATCTGCGAACGATTGAGTGAAATTTTCTTCAACCTGTTCAGTTATGAATATTACACCAGCCGCCTCATCAACAAGCGTCAGTGTAATCCAGTCAGCAATCACACTGTTATCACCTTCATTATTAAGACATGTCACATCAATGTCTTCTTCTGTTTCGTTACCGAGTTCCAATTCTTTTGCACATTGAACTGCTTCAACTGCAGTTGCATCGTCTTCGTGATAATACAACTGTGACCGATATTTTGAACGGGTTGAAAGTAAGGAAGAGCTGTCAAAACGAGTCTATCAGAAAGATATTTAAGCTGGCTAACTTGCTAGATAGATATAAAAAATCCCGCTCTAAAGCGGGATTTTTTGAATCTATAAAACTTAGTAAATCGCCATATGATTGCGATGGATCATCTCTAGTGAACGTGCTTCACCTAACACCTGATGCACTTTATCCGATGCCAGACCTTTGACAATTTCCGCAGAACGCGAACTGAAGTTGACACGGCCGACAGCAATACGATGACCCTCTTGGTCTACACACTCCACCACATCACCACGCTCAAAGTGACCTTCAACCGCTTTTACCCCGACAGGCAATAAACTACGGTGATTTTCTTTAATCGCTTTGACTGCACCATCATCAAGAACCAGACGGCCAGCCGTTTGTAGATGTGCTGCCAACCATTGCTGATGAGCGGTAATACGGTCATTATCAGTGATAAACAAGGTGCCTAACAACTCACCGGACATTAAACGTGCCAGGACATTATCACTTTCACCACTGGCAATCAGCGTTGGACAGCCAGATTTCGCCGCCAGACGTGCAGCACGCACTTTGGTCAGCATACCGCCACGACCAAATTTACCGCCACCGCCTGCCATATCAAACAGGCTTTCATCCAATGCACGCACGGTATGGAACAGTTTGGCATTTGGATTAGAACGCGGATCAGAGTCATACATGCCTTGCTGATCGGTCAGGATAATCAGTAAATCGGCATGCACCTGACCTGCCACCATAGCGGCCAAGGTATCGTTATCACCAAAGCGGATTTCATCAGTCGATACCGTGTCATTTTCATTGATCACCGGAATCACATGCCAGTCAATCAGGTGCTGCAAAGCATCACATGAATTGAGATAGCGACGACGGTCTGCCAGGTCATCATGAGTCAGTAAGACCTGAGCCGTTTGAATGGAATGATTTTCCAATACGCTTGACCAGGTCTGAATCAGCCCCATTTGACCAATGGCAGCACAGGCCTGAAGACTGGGTAGATCGGTGGGTCGATTCTCAAGTTTCATTCGAACCATACCTTCAGCCACAGCACCGGAAGACACCAGAATAATCTCGTGTCCTGCATTGTGCAGATCTGCAATCTGTTTCGCCCAATGCGAAATTGCATCCAGATCTAACCCTGTTCCGTTTGCTGTGAGTAAAGATGATCCGATTTTAACAACGATTCGTTTACAAGCCTTGAGCTGACGTTGCCCATCTACCACTTCTATCATCTTGTCCTCAGTTACTCATATTTCAGAGCTTAACGTACGTAGTACACTTCCATTTCGCCATCATCACCGTCTTCATCATCATCGTCATCGCCCAGAATACCGGCAAGACGTTGTTGACGACGCATCTCGCGATACGCTTCTTTCGCTGCGATGGTTTGTTCACGTGTTTCAGCTTCAAGCTGGTCACGGAATGCTTTTACTTGCGCTGCGTATTCTGGATCTTCAGCTTCGAGTTCACGTTGTTTCTCGATTTCATCCATCAGGTAATACACAACTTCTTTAGTCCCTTCAGACATCAAGCCTGAAGTTTTGAATACCGGACCGTCCCATTGCATTTCTTCAAGAAGATGCTTACACCATTCTTCACGCGTGTCTTCGTCCAGCTGGTCAACCTTGTTCAGCACCAGTACTACTGGCAATTTAGAAAGTGTTGGGGAGAATTTTTTCAACTCATTCAAAATTGCTTTGGCATTGTGTGCCGGATCTGAACCGTCAATCGGTTGTACATCGACAATGTGTAACAAAATACGGGTACGTGCCAAATGTTTCAAGAAACGGATACCCAGACCCGCACCTTCAGATGCACCTTCAATCAGTCCAGGAATATCGGCCATCACGAATGAACGATGGCTATCGGCATCAACCACACCCAGGTTAGGCACCATAGTGGTAAATGGATAATCTGCAACTTTTGGTTTTGCGGCAGAAACTGCACGAATAAAGGTAGATTTACCTGCGTTAGGCATCCCTAACAAGCCAACATCCGCCAATACTTTAAGTTCTAAACGTACTTCACGGTATTCACCTTTGGCGCCGTGGGTACATTTACGCGGTGAACGGTTGGTAGAAGATTTGAAGTGAGTATTCCCCAAACCGCCTTCACCACCTGCTGCCACCATTACACGCTGACCATTAGTGACCAAGTCACCGATAATATCGCCAGACTCCGTATCTACAATGGTTGTTCCGACTGGAACCAATAATACGGTGTCTTCACCGCCACGGCCTGCACAGTTTGCACCGCGACCATTTTTTGCACGTTCTGCACGGAATTTACGTGTATAACGATAATCTACTAGGGTGCTGGTATTATCGTCGGCTTGAATATAAATGCTGCCGCCACGACCACCATCACCACCATCTGGGCCACCAAATGGTACGAACTTTTCACGGCGAAAACTGGCTACGCCATTGCCACCGTCGCCAGCCTCTACGGTAATGACTGCTTCATCAACAAAGCGCATGCTGCCAATCCTCTAAAAACTTTAAAACCCCATATTCTGCCATATTTTAAAGAATTTCTCGAATATATTTATTCAGCACTGCATGAAGATGACTGAATTCAGTCTTATTTTATAAAGATCAATCAAAAAGCTGATGTTGTCCGATCTTTTTGCCAAGCAATTATTTTCCAACCCTTGATATAAATTAATGATCACATGATTGATTTTACTTATTTCAGAATCTGAACAACTCTCCTTATAGTGCATGCAGCGTTGTTTGAGTCCTGATCATGTCTTTGCCAAAACCTGAAACTGTCAGTCCTTTGTCATCACAATTTGTATTGCTTATGGCAATCGCCTGCGGTTTATGTGCCGGTTCGGCTTATTTTAATCAGCCCCTGATTTATTCGATTGAAAAGAGTTTGAAAATTAGTACCAGTCAGGCCGGCTTAACCGTCGTGCTTGCCCAAATTGGTTATGTGCTTGGCTTAATGCTGTTGGTGCCTTTAGGCGACTTCCTGAATAAACGTAAACTTGTGGTCAGTTTGATGGTATTTGCTGCCATCTCGCAAATTCTGCTGTCATTTAGCACCACCCTCAGCACCTTATATCTTTTCACCCTGTGTGCCACCTTTGGGGCAATTTCCGCTCAGGTTCTAATTCCTTTTGCCTCAACAATTAGTCCACCAGCATCCAGTGCTGCAACGGTTGGAAAACTCATGAGCGGTTTGGTGATGGGGATTATCCTGTCACGGACCTTCGCCGGTTTTGTCTCAACGTACTGGTCCTGGGAAGGTGTGTATTTATCCAGTGGCGTGATCACCCTGCTGTTTGCTGTTGTGATGTGGAAAAAATTACCGAATACTCAACCTCAAACCGGCTTAACCATCAGCAGTATTTACCGTTCACTGTTTGCACTTGCCCGAAACAATCCACATTTAATCCGTCGTGCCTGTGCCGGTGCTTTGGGTTTTGGCATCTTATCGATGGTCTTTACCTCGATGACCTTTGTCCTAGGTAATGCGCCTTACTACTTTAGTGATTTTGAAATTGGCCTGTTTGGCTTGCTCGGTGTTATCGGGATTTATTCATCTAGCTGGTCGGGCAAAACTGTGGGGCAAGGCAAGGAAAATCTGGTCGCAAAACTGTGTATTTTTCTAATGCTGTTTTCATGTACACCCCTGTTCTTTGCCCAGCAAAATATCTGGGTTTACGCGATTGGGGTTTTGATGAGTTATTTTGGCCTCACCGCCTTTCATGTCCTAAACCAGAACCTGGTTTACCGGATTGACCTGAAAGCACGTTCACGGATTAATGCAGTCTATATGACCATCTATTTTTCGGGTGCAGCTTTGGGTTCACTGGGTGCAGTATATACATGGGAACACTTTGGATGGATTGGCTGTGTGGCACTCGGTCTGGTCTTCTCGATTGGAATTTTACTGATTGACCGGTTTGATTTTAAGCAGATGAAAAAGGTTTAAACCCAGCATAAGGAATACACCACAAGGTTTATTCCTTTAAAACTTATAAGACTTAATCTCTAAAACGGATAAACATTTATCCTGTGAATCACTTCCTGATAAGAATTTGAATCAAAAAAGAAAAAGTTATACAGACTACAACCAAAGTCAGGCCCTTTGCCAGTAAAGTCACCACAAGATTCCCGCTCTTTCCAGCTGATGACTGCCAATAAAAGTAATTTAATTCTTATTTAGCAATACGGTCTTTATTCTCCAAAATCTCAGGCAAACTCCGCTCTACCCAGCCAATCAGATAATTCATTTTTTCCGCTGCTTGCGAGCCTAAAATGGTCAGCTGATATTCAACTTTAGGTGGCACCACCGGATAGACCGTGCGTAGGATAAAACCATCCTGTTCGAGCATTTTTAGCGTTTGTGACAGCATTTTTTCACTCACCCCTTCAATACGCTGTTTCAGCTCACTAAAACGATGCACCCCATCGCTTAAACAACGTAAAACCAGTACTGACCATTTATTCGCCAGATGTTCCAATATTTCACGTGAAGGACACTCAGTGGATAAGACCTGACCCAATACAGGGCTGATCGCATAATTTGTCATAGCTTACTCTCAATATTTTTATTACTTACTAATTTTAATGCACTTACTCTTTGTAAGCTAACAGAATAATATTTCAGCAGCAAGTTTATTGATGACTTTATCTGTATTGATGAAATATCCATTTCAATGATCAACAGCCATAAAAAAAGAGCCTCAAATGAGGCTCTTTTTTCGTACTACTTTACAAATTATGCATTTGTTTCAGCAGGAATTTTTGGATAGCTTACGCCGCCCATTTGTTCTGCAATACGTAATACCTGGCAGCTATAACCCACTTCGTTATCGTACCAAACGTAGCAAGTTAAACGGTTGCCTGAAGTGATTGTTGCTTGCGCATCAAATACACCTGCAGTACGCGAACCGATAAAGTCAGAAGATACCACTTCAGTTGAGTTGGTATAACCAATTTGACCTTGAAGGTTTGAGTTGATTGAAATTTGACGAATGTATTCATTCACTTCTTCACGGTCAACTTCTTTCTCAAGCGTCAAGTTAAGAATAGCCAATGAAACGTTTGGTGTTGGAACACGTACAGAGTTACCAGTCAACTTGCCTTTAAGCGCAGGAAGAGCTTTAGCAACAGCTTTAGCAGCACCAGTTTCAGTAATAACCATATTCAAAGTAGCAGCACGGCCACGACGGTCAGCTTTATGATAGTTATCAATCAAGTTCTGGTCGTTAGTGAACGAGTGAACTGTTTCAACGTGACCATTAAGCACTTTGTATTTGTCTTCTAACACTTTAAGTGTTGGAGTGATGGCGTTAGTCGTACAGCTTGCTGCAGAGATAATGGTATCTTCATCAAGAATGTCAGCTTGGTTCACACCGTATACAACGTTCTTCATGTCACCTTTACCAGGTGCAGTCAAGATTACACGTGCAGCGCCTGGGCATTGAAGGTGTTGAGCAAGACCTTCTGCATCACGCCATTTACCAGTGTTATCAATAACCAATGCATTGTTAATACCATAAGTAGTGTAATCCACTTCAGATGGGCTAGATGCATAGATCACTTTAATGAAGTTACCGTTTGCAATAATAGCTTCGTTTTCTTCGTCTACAGAGATTGTGCCTTGGAATGGACCGTGGATAGAGTCACGGCGCAGCAATGAAGCACGTTTTTCCAAATCACCATCAGATGATTTACGAACCACGATTGCTTTAAGATTTAAACCACGACCCAAACCTGATTGGCCAATGATTAAACGAGCAAGAATACGACCGATACGACCAAAACCGTAAAGAACAACATCTTTGCCTTCTACAGCCTTCGCATTACCTGCTAAAGATTTCACTGCATCAGCAACAAAAGCGTCTACATCGCCGCCTTTTTCTTTGAATTCAACAGCAAGTTTACCTAGATCAATTTCTGCTGAACCAATATTATCAATTTTAGCTAAAGCTTCTAAAATTGGGAAAGTATGAACCACTGAAAGCTCAACATCCATCACACGTGTACGGCGATGAGCTTTTAAAATCTGGATTACTGAACGGTTAACTAAAGAACGACCGTATACAGAAGTCACGATATTTTTTTCACGATACAATTGACCGATAAGCGCAATCATACGTTCCGCGATTTCTTCACGGTTTTTCCAGCGACCTTGGTGCTCTGCATGTAGGGCGATGATAGTGTCTTTGCTCACAGCTACGTCCTCTAATTAATTGTATATCTAGGCATAAATTTCAAAACCCGACAATTGTAAAGGAATTATCAGCAACTTTGAATCAAAAGCTGAATTTCCAATGCGCTTTTTACGATATATTCACTATAAATTTACAAAATAGTTGTAATTATTTTTATGATTTTACTATTAAAAGTTCAAAAACCCTTTTGAAAGGACAAAATATACTTTTTTGTTAAATGTTGCTTTATCACACAAAAGAAAATTTCCACGTAGTGTACCTAATGAAGCTTATTTAATTCTATCCTGATAATTATCTATATTCTGATTCAACGCCAGCTGTTTACGCTTTTGCTTAACAAGATGAATTGTGCCTTCAATCACCAACAATAAAACGGCAATCCAGATTGGAATATAAGTCAGCCATTCCCCCGCTTCAACCCGCTCACCTAGTACAATAGAGGCAAAAGCCAAAAGCACAGGTTCCAGATAACTCAGCAATCCGAAAATCACAAAAGGCAAATAACGACTGGCCAAAATATAACTACCCAGCCCCAATGCACTCAAAAAACCTAAGCCAATCACTGCCCAGATCAAATGCGGGAAATGTGTCATTAAATCCAAACTGTCACTATGGACAAATCCTAAATAGAAGGCTACTGGCAAAATGAGGCATAAATCCCACCAGAAACCACCTAAATGATCGGTTTTAAAGGCACGGCGTAAAAAGAAATATAAGGGATAAGCTAAAGCGACATACACGGTTTCCCAAGCTATACTGCCAATCCGCCAGATTTCATGTCCTACCCCTAAAATGGCTAATAGCACAGCCGCCAACTGCCATTTCGATAGTTTTTCTTTGTAAAGTACACAACCAACCAGCACCATCACCAAAGGCAATAAAAAATAACCCAGTGAAACTTGCAAGCCACGACCATTAATCGGTCCCCACAGAAACAGCCACAACTGTGTAGTACAGAGAATGGAACTAAAAATCAGCCAGATCAGAAAAGTAGGCTGCTTTAAAATCCGTTTAAAAATCTTGGTAATATGCCGCAAATCACCAGACCACCACATAAACAGGGTTAAGAAAGGCAGCGTGGTCAGCATTCTCCAGGCAAAAGTCTGTTCACTGTCCAAGGGTTGCAGGAACTGGCTATAAAAATATAACACCCCAAAAGTAACAGATGCCAATACTGACAAAGCCAAGCCTTTATACATCTTTACCTCAAGGATATCATTCATTTCATGACCATTTGGAATAATCCATAATCATGGATTATTCACTTTTTAATAAGTGTCTATATTAGCAAATAAAAAACCATGCCTAAGCATGGTTTTAAACTCTTGTTCAAATATCGGGCATGTTATTTGATCGTCTGCTTGGTATGAATAACATCGCTCAAGTCATAGCCAACCGACTTCGCATATTCTAAATATTCATGGATGACTGCCTGATCAGGTTGCGGAGTACGGGACAATACCCACATGTATTTACGTCGCGGCTCACCCACCAATACGGTTTGATAATCATCATCCAGCTTAAGTACCCAATAATCACCACGCCCTAGCGGTAACCAGCGGATCGCCTCAGGCAAGAAACTCACTTTTAGTTTGGTATTGAAAGGGGCATTTTTCACAAATGCCTCACCAATAGACTGATTTAACTGTCCATCTTTGGTATAACAGCGGTTATCTACGCCAATATTGCCATTCTCGTTCAGTGTATAAGTCGCGGTAACATCACGATCACACTTGTTTTGAAAATATAAAGGCTTACGAGCAACCTCATACCAGACACCCAGATATTTATCCAGCTCAACCCTTTCCACTGTTTGTAGCGGCTTGGTTTGTGCATATGCCATTGTCGCTATACCCAAACCCAGCAACACTGCTCCACCCACGGCAATTTTAGCCAGTTTATAGCCCGCTTTTGGAAGATTATTGCTTGTCATAAAAATACCTTTCAGTCAAAATTTTAATTCTTAAAGTGCGTATACATTTAAAAATAGCGACTCCAACCAAATCATACTGTAGCGTTATGTAAGGTCTGTTGATATTTCATATATGGATTGCGTTGTAGGCTAAAATTGAATAATGAGATGTATACATCGTAAAAATGAAATACAAAGAATGATGGTTCCATTTTTAAATTTCATGACGCAGTTTGAGATAATTTTAGCCACAACCTGAGCAAGAACAAAACAGGGCTTTGTTTGCAGCGCAAGGCACAGCTGGGGACTAGAGTATTTTTTGATGCTACGCCGTTGTGAACTACGCATTTAGAATGACTAAATTTTGTATTTCACACCTCGTATCCTCTAAAAAATACTCGCAGTCGCAAACATACATGAATTGCCCACAGAACTTAATTATTTTGCAATAAAAATCATCCAACTAACTGAGCATCTGTGCCTTCAGGCGTACAATCTCATCCCGCAATCGTGCTGCCTGCTCAAACTGCAATTCCTTCGAGGCTTTGAGCATCTCTTTTTCCAGTTTGGACAAATGTTTGGCCAGCAATTTCGGGTCAGCCAAAATATGGCGTTCATCGGCACTTAAGGCACGAGCCTGATCCGAGATTTTCTCATCAATCTGATCATCAGTCAGTACTTCACCAGTATCAATATCCTGACTATTTTGACGTTTGGTGCTGCGTGGAGTAATGCCATGCAGTTCATTAAACTCGATCTGTTTGACACGGCGGCGTTCGGTTTCATCAATCGCCTTTTGCATGGAGTCGGTGATCCGGTCAGCATACAAAATTGCTTTACCTTTCACGTTACGTGCAGCACGACCAATGGTTTGAATCAGCGAACGCTCCGAACGCAAGAAACCCTCTTTATCGGCATCCAGAATCGCGACTAGAGACACTTCCGGCATATCAAGACCTTCACGCAGCAGGTTAATGCCGACCAGTACATCATGCACACCACTACGCAGCTCATGGATAATTTTGGTCCGCTCTACGGTATCAATATCTGAATGTAGATAAGCCACCTTGACCCCGTATTCTTTTAAATACGAGGTTAAATCTTCCGCCATCCGTTTGGTCAAAGTGGTAACCAGAACGCGTTCATCCAGCTCCTTACGGATATTGATTTCCGACAACACGTCATCCACCTGGGTCAGCACGGGACGAATTTCGATTTCAGGATCGACCAGTCCGGTTGGACGAACCACCTGCTCGGCTATCTGCTCCGATTTTTCCAGTTCATATTTGGCCGGTGTTGCACTGACATAAATCGTGGATGGGATAATACGTTCCCATTCTTCAAACTGCATCGGACGGTTATCCAGCGCACTTGGCAAACGGAAGCCATAATTGACCAGATTCTCTTTACGCGAGCGGTCGCCTTTATACATGGCACCAATTTGCGGCACCGTCACATGCGATTCATCAATGATCAGCAAGGCATCATCTGGAATATAATCAAACAATGTCGGTGGCGCTTCACCCGCCGGACGACCGGACAAATGACGTGAGTAGTTTTCGATGCCGTTGGTATAACCTAGCTGCTGCATCATTTCCAAATCATAGCGGGTGCGCTGTTCAATGCGCTGTGCTTCTAGCAATTTATCATGCGCACGAAAGAAGCCCAGACGCTCTTTCAATTCTTCGCGAATGGTACCAATAGCACGCTGCAAATTATCCTTCGGAGTAACATAATGACTTTTAGGATAAATAGTCACACGGGGTACTTTACGCACCATTTTTCCGGTTAAAGGGTCAAACCAGCGAATCGAATCAACTTCATCATCAAACAGTTCGATACGAATGGCATCCTGATCTGATTCAGCCGGGAAAATATCAATAATTTCGCCTCGGATACGGTAAGTACCACGCAAGAATTCCAGTTCGTTACGGCTATATTGCATTTCTACCAAACGGCGAATAATGTCATCACGGCTAATCCGGTCGCCCTGCACAATATGCAGCAACATGCTCATATAGGCATTCGGATCACCCAAACCATAAATGGCCGAAACCGAAGCGACAATAATCGCATCACGACGTTCGAGTAATGACCGCGTTGCCGAAAGACGCATCTGGTCAATATGATCATTAATCGCTGAATCTTTTTCAATAAAGGTATCGGAAGATGGCACATAAGCTTCCGGCTGATAATAGTCATAATAGCTGACGAAGTATTCCACCGCATTATTGGGGAAAAATGACTTGAACTCGCCATACAGCTGTGCAGCCAAGGTCTTGTTATGCGCCATGACAATGGTCGGGCGTTGCAACTGGGAAATCACATTGGCCATGGTATAGGTTTTACCCGAACCGGTTACCCCCAATAACAACTGGTCGTGATAGCCTTTTTGAATACCCTTGACTAATTTTTCAATGGCTTGTGGCTGATCACCCGCAGGCTGATAGCTGGTCACTAATTCAAAAGGTTGATGACTATCCGACATATTATTCAGCTTCTATACAATAACGCAGTTTGAATAATATGAGGGTTAAAGCTCAACATTCAATATTAATCTTCCGATATTTAGCCATCTATAAAGATTAAGAAAATTCCAACATTTTTGTCTTGACCGTATTCACATTCAATAGCAACATGAAACAAAGCATCCTGATCACAATAAAGCCTATGACTTACCATTACCATGACGAAAGTATTGTCAAAAATCTACCAGAAGATACCGTTTTTGTTTTTGGCAGCAACATGGCAGGAAACCATGCAGGAGGTGCTGCGCGTACTGCACTCCAGCACTTTGGTGCAGTGCAAGGCGTAGGTCGTGGCTGGGCGGGTCAAAGTTATGCCATCCCCACCATGAATGAGCATTTGCAGCAAATGCCTTTGTCGCAAATTCAGCATTATATTGATGACTTTAAGATTTATACCAAAAATCATCCGAAAATGACCTATTTCATTACCTCAATTGGTTGTGGCATTGCCGGCTATAAAACTGAAGAAATTGCACCGATGTTCAAGGGCATTTCTCATAATGTCATTTTCCCCATTTCTTTCCGCCCTTTTGTAGAGAGAGCCTTACCCAAACTAACCCGACATTTTTTAAGAACCGTATTTACTGATGAAGTCATCTTTTCTGCTCAGGATGAAGATATTGTTGCCTCTTTAGATTTGTCAGAAAATGAAAAAAGTGCCGCCCGAATTATTTTAAATACCCAAATGTACCCAACCGACAGTAATGGTCGGGATCGAAATTTTGAAATTTCAGACATTTTGCATGTGTTAAACGGCAAGATTTTTGACTGGCAAGACCATTCGGAAGGTTCAATGCTGTTTGGCGGAGTGATTTTAGCTTTGCTTGAACTGTACAATATCAATGAAAAAGACTTTATGGATGTCTGGCAAGGTGAACGTGAAATTTCTCCACCCAAGCCAGAAAATAGAGCACGGAGAAAACCTCGTTAATTTTTAATTTCAGCTATTCAAAGCCAATTCCTGAATTGGCTTTTTTATCAGTCTGGCTTTTTTATTTTGCGGCACAGCTCTCATTCAAGATAAATATTATTTTGCTTATCACATTATTTTAAAATCATTTTTTTCATCATATACTCGACACTTAAATTGCCATAAAAAATAATGAGCGTCTTGAATGGACATGCTGGATTCCCCTTTTTTTGAATTGTCTCCCGTTGCCATGTGGCTGGAAGACTATAGTGAAATCAAAAAACAATTTGATCTCTGGCGTAATCAGGGTGTGCAAGATCTGTTCAGTTTCCTGCAAGAAGATGAATCGCGTATTCTTGAATGCGCAAGAAAAATTAAATTATTAAAAGTCAATTCTAAAACCCTTGAACTTTATCAGGCCGATGACTTTGAACATTTATGTCTAAATCTTGATTTAGTCTTTAAAGAAGATATGACCACAAGCCATATCCACGAACTTGTTGCGTTGTGGAATGGTGAAACCCGTTTTTCCAATTCCGCAGTAAACTATACATTGACTGGAAAGCGCCTGGATATCCAGCTAAAAGGCCTTGTACTACCGCAACATGAACATGATTTTTCCTTGGTATTAATTACCACAGAAGACATTACGTCTTACACCGAAGCCTGCCGTATGGAAGAACAAAGCCGCCATCTGGCAGAGGCGCGCTTTACTTATTCTCCAACCTCACTGTGGGTAGAAGATTTCAGTCGTATTAAAATTAAATTAGATCAGTTACGTAAATTAGGCATTGAAGATTTTTCAACTTTTTTGGATGTGCATAGTGAGTTTGTCATTGAATGCATCAAGGAAATTAAAGTCATTGATGTCAATCAAGCCACCCTCGATTTGTTTGGTGCAGCCAGTAAAGAGATTTTATTAAAAAATCTTCATAAAGTTTTTGCTGAGGAAATGGTTCGAACATTCCGGGAACAATTGATTGAACTGTGGAACGGTCATCTGCATCATCAACGTGAAGTAGTCAATTACGCAATTGATGGCAGCATTCGCCATGTACTGCTGCAATTTACCGTATTTCCGGATTATCTGGATGACTGGAGCATCGTACAGGTTGCCCTGACTGATATTACGGCGCGCAAAAAAGCTGAACATTATCTTGAATATTTAGGCAAACACGACGTACTCACCCAACTGTACAACCGTTCTTTTTATGTGGCAGAACTGAACCGGCTTGAACGCAATTTATTACATCCAATCTCGTGTATTTTTATAGATTTAAATGGACTGAAAATACTGAATGATAGCGAGGGACATGATGCAGGTGACGGTGTCTTACGGCGTATAGGCAATATCCTGAACCAGTTGATTCAGCATACGCCCTATTCGGCCTCACGCATTGGCGGAGATGAGTTTGTAGTCCTTTTACCGGGTGCAGATGAGGCAGCCTTACAAAACTGCCTGCAAAGTCTGCAGGAACTTTTGTCGGTAGACAATCAATTTTATGCCAATCAGCCGATCAGTCTGTCTATAGGTCATGCGACAAATTTGCCGCATGAACGGATTGAAGATATGCTGAAGCGTGCTGACCTGGACATGTATCAGCAGAAAAAGAATTACTATCAGAACCACGATAGACGCAGCCAGCTTTCTAGCTCAAATTAAAGATTAAAAACACCTTGTTATACTGCAATAAAAAAGCCATGGTCAGACCATGGCTTTTTTTATATGAAGAATTTAACGCTTACCCATAGAACGGCGTGTACCACGTGGTGGCATCCAGGTACGGTCAGCATAGCGCTGTGGTTTAGGGCGTAAATCTTCCAATACTTCATCGGAAGAATTTTCATCTACCTTTTTAATCGGGAACGGTAAATTAACCAATGGTTTTTTCTTGGGAGTATTTTGGGTGCTCATATGATTCACTCAAGGATTTCTGCAACATATTGTACGGAAAAATGCCTCTCAGTGCGAGATAGGATTTTAGCTCATCGTGCGATCACGTTAATTATGCTGGCAATCCGCTACTTTAACGGCATCGTCATGACTATCAATAAGATTCGTCCCCCTCATCTAAGCTCCATTAATGCGTTAAAAATATATAAATCTCATCTCAAATTTTACTTATTTTTAACTTACAAAAAATTTATCTATCAGTAAAAATAACATGTTACATAAAATTATTTTTCTTCATGTTGTTGAAACAAAATAGCTAATTTTTTACATGAATACTACCCGATTAATATTCTTGAGTAACAAAATGATTTTTCCTTAAATATAAAATAAGAAAAGTGAACGAAAAAAACGAATAATCACAAAATGGACATGGAGTCCCTAAATGAAAAAATCATTACTGTGTATGATGTCGTCTCTTGCTGCCCTACCTGCCATGAGCTATGCCGATTCACCCTATTTCAGCTTAAAAGATGGAGATGGTTTTAAACGCTTTTCTGTTTCTGTCGGTGCACTACATGTCATGCCTCAGGGTAAGGCCCAACCCTTTCAGGTGAATACAGCTGTTAAAAATGGTGAAGTTGCCAAGAATGGCGATATTCAGGTCGATACCGTATTAAACAATCTAAATCCGGAAGTGAATCAGACCGCGCTTGCCACCGTTTTAAAAGGTTTGGGCTTTTTTACGAGTGGTGAATTAAGTAGTGGACTCAGTGGCTCTTCTAAAATTGGTGGTTTAGAAAGTTGGGAAGCACAAGGTACGGGACTTGAAGCAGATGATGTCACTACGCTGGGGATCATGACCAATTACTTCTTTACCGATCATGTTTCCTTTGAAATGAAGGCCGGCATCCCCCCAAAAGTTGACTTACAGGGTAAAGGAAAAATTTATGCACCCTTCTCTGCGGTGGCAACACCACAAATTGGCAACTTGCCTTTAGAATTCCTCAACATTGATCTGCAAGATGA
The DNA here is from genome assembly GCF_044130285.1 of Acinetobacter sp. BSP-28. Lineage (NCBI taxonomy): Bacteria > Pseudomonadati > Pseudomonadota > Gammaproteobacteria > Moraxellales > Moraxellaceae > Acinetobacter > Acinetobacter sp. BSP-28. The sequence goes on along the minus strand of NZ_JBIQOB010000007.1, from coordinate 96,512 downwards.
TATTTTTATTACCGATTTAGAAGCTCATGGACCTGCGGCTTCGGCACGTGCCTGGACACCTGCCTTTGAGTTCCAATATCATTTTGGTAAAACCGGCGTCAATAAATTCCGCCCTTATGTCGGTTTAGGGGTAATGTATGCTTATTTTAATGAGCTGAAAATCAACCCGCGTACTGAACAGGACTTGATTGCAGCCGGTCATATGATTGCCAATATCAAAGAAGGCAATGCTGGAGCATCACTGGAAGGCAAACCAAGTAAAGCCAATCCTAAAGTCGAGCTCGAAGCGACCGATGCTATTGCCCCGATTGCAACTGTCGGTTTCACCTATGATTTTAATGACCGCTGGTTCGCAGTGGGTTCCGTGTCTTATGCTCACATGAAAAATGAAACCATCATTACAGTGACGGATGCCACTCATGGCGAGTTAATCCGTTCGAAAGCAGATATTGAAATCAACCCTTTATTGGCCTATGCAGGGGTAGGTATACGTTTCTAAATTTTCAGCAATCAAAAGATGGTTTAATGTCGTCTTTTTTGTATTTATAAAACTTTCTATAACTTAATTTTATCTTTTGTTTAAGTTTTATTTAATCGCATCGACTTGCAGAATCGAATAACATAGCCGCAACACAACCCAGCATGGATGAAATATGTCAGACACCCGTTTTTCCAAACCTCTGATTTATATGTTAATTGGAAGTGCCATTATTCTGGCTTTGTCATTGGGTGTCCGTCATGCATTTGGTCTATATCTGGTCCCAATGAGCCATGAATTTGGCTGGGGACATAATGTCTTTAGTCTTGCCATCGCCATGCAAAACCTGATTTGGGGTGCTGTACAACCCATTACCGGAGCTTTTGCCGACAAATACGGTAGTAAAATCGTAGTCGCTGTTGGGGGAGTCCTCTATGCCCTTGGGCTGTTGCTCATGGCGGTCAGCTCAAGCGGCTTGCTGCTGAATTTAAGTGTCGGTTTAATTCTGGGTCTTGCTCTTTCTGCGACCTCTTTTCCTGTGCTGCTTTCTGCTGTGGGACGCGCTGCACATCCTGAAAAACGTAGTCTGGCGATGGGCATTGCCAGTGCCGCAGGGTCTTTTGGACAATTTATCATGCTGCCCTCTACCCTGCTACTTTTACAAAGTATCGGCTGGTCAGCAGCATTGATGGTCAGCGCTATATTAATTGCTTTAATTATTCCATTGGCCTGGACATTAAAAGCACCTGCTTATACACCTGCGAATGCATTAGCTGCTATCAATAAACCTACGTTGAGCGTCAAAGAAATTCTGGTGATTGCTAAAAATCACAAACCCTTCTGGTTCCTGTCTTTAGGCTTTTTTGTCTGTGGCTTCCAGGTGGTCTTTATTGGCATTCATTTACCCGGCTATCTGATTGATCATGGTTTTGATGCAACCACAGGCACAGTTTTCCTGGCCTTGGTCGGATTATTTAATATTGTCGGTACCTATACCGCAGGCTGGCTAGGGGGAAAATACTCCAAGCCTTACTTACTGATGGGTTTATATGGTCTGCGTGGTATTGCCATTATTGGCTTTTTACTGCTGCCTTTGAGTACCTGGACAATTTACAGCTTTGGCGTCATTATGGGTTTATTGTGGTTATCTACGGTTCCCCTCACTAACGGCATTGTGGCGAATATGTTTGGGATAAAATATCTGTCCATGCTCAGTGGAATTGTGTTCTTTACCCATCAGGTTGGTTCGTTCTTTGGTGGATGGCTAGGTGGTGTTAATCATGACATGACTGGCGACTACAATATGATCTGGATGTTTTCCATCCTGTTAAGCGTGTTTGGTGTCCTGGTTCATTTCTTTGTCAATGAGGAGCATGTGGTTCATGACTGATTCTATGCTTGGACTTAAAATCCTGATTGCTTCAGCGATTGGCCTGTTATTGGCCATCGCTATTCTGCTTTGGATCAAAACACCGCAACTGTTTGAATATTTCAATCAGGCCTTTTGTCCGCATTAATGCTGAAAAATCAGCAGTTAAAATAGCAAAAAACCTGCTTTGTTTTGCTGTTTATATTAAAAGTTTAACAATCATTGATTTAAGTATTTTTCACTGTTATTTCATAAGCTTAGTAAATATTTTGATTTTATTTTTTGTTTTGTATTGCTTAGATTTTATTTCAACCTAAAACATCAGAGCAAAACAGTGACAGTACTTACACAACTTTCTCAAGCGATCCATGATGCACCGCGCTGGCATCAGCCAGAACAATTTCAAAACCCGGCAGACATTACTATTGCGCCCTTAGAAGGTGAAGCTCTAGGCGCTGTGGTTTTTGGCCTTGATGCGACTAAAGCCCAAGCGGGTGAAACCATTTACCGTCTAAAACAGGCACTGGCTCAGCATCTAATTTTAATTTTCAAAAACCAGCATCTGGATGATTTACAATATTTGGCCTTTGCCAGCTATTTCGGTTCCATTTTTCGCCCAAGTGCAGATAATCCTGTACTTGCCACCCAAACTGAGTCTGGCACGCCCCCGGATGTGGTACCTGTTTCCAATGCTGTGGGACAGGGTGATTACACCGGGCATGGTGAACTGAATCCACATGCCGATCACCAGTGGACGCCGCTTCCTTCTTTTGGTTCATTGCTGTATGCCATTGAATTACCACAGGATGGTGGACAAACCTCATGGTTTAATACCATCAAAGTCTATGACGCTTTAGAAGAAATAACCAAACAGCATATCGATCAATTACAACTGATTACCTATAACCCATTTGTCCGTCGACAACACCTTAAAGATAATGATCACAATGGTTATGGCAGCAGCCCCTTATATCGCTTTAAAGATCAACCGATTATTGGTCATGCCTATGCTCATCCACTGGTACGCACCCATCCTGAGAGTGGCCGTAAAGCACTGTGGTTAAATACCCATTCTGAAGTGGAACTGGTCAATTATGATGATCAGGCTGGCAGTGAACTCATTGCTTCATTGCGCGAACATCTATTAAAACCTGAATTCCGTTATGAACATCAATGGCAACAAGGCGACATTGTATTTTGGGATAATCAGGTTACCCTGCATTCTCGCAAACCGTTCCCCAGTGAGCAGCGCCGTTTATTAAAACGCATCAGTCTGGCAGGAGGTCGACCTTATTAATGCGGGTTAGAGATCTGAAATAATAACAATAAAAAAGTGTCATAAAATTACTCCACAGCATCATGACCCAACCCACATTTACGAATATTTAACCTCGTAAATAAAATAAAAAATGCGTCATGATGCTGCATTTTTTTACTTACTGTGCCTCTCATATTGACTAAAAAAAGCAGTTCATTCCAACTGCTAGCTCAATGAATGAAGCAATGCTTGGGCATATTCAATTCATCTTTAAATAAAGCCAATGAAACTCATCAGATCATGCATTATTTTCAGGATGGTCATCTTTTTTAAATATTTGCAGGTTAAATTAAAAAATAAAAGCCCATCAAAAGTAATCACTTGGGATGGGCTTTTTCATGTTAGAAATGTGCATTGCAGGAAAATCTCATAACAAAGTAAATCTGACCTGTTAATCTTGCTCAGACTAAAACTCAAATATTTTTGGATCATTATGCTGCCCTCTGTTCCCCCTCTGTCAAATTTCAGCTTGTTTAAAATATTCCTTAAATTAGGCTGTACGGCATTTGGCGGTCCGGCAGCTCATCTGGTGTTTTTTTATCGGCGTTTTGTGCAACAGCTTGGATATCTGGATGAGCAACAATATGCCCACCTGTTGGCCTTGGCGCAAATTCTACCTGGCCCTACCAGTAGCCAGATGGGTCTTGCGATTGGCTATCAACTGAAAGGTTATCGGGGGGCAATGCTGGCATGGCTGGGCTTTACTCTACCTTCTGCCTTACTGATGACCCTTGCTGCAATGCTAGGCATTCAATTTTCTGATTATTTTTCTGTCGAATTTTTCCATGTGATTCAACTTATTGTATTTAGCGTGGTGGCATGGGCATTCTGGCAAATGTTACGCAGCTTTTGTAAAGAGCAATGGCAGTATGTACTAATGCTGCTGTCGGGCTTATTTGTCTATCTAGTTCCCATCAGTATCAATCAGGTTTTGGTGATTCTTTTTGGTGCTTTGGCAGGACTGATTTATCTGCATTATTTTCCGCAAAAAAATACCCCTAAACCCATTACGGGCATCTCAATCACAGCTAAAAAACCTTTCGCTTATCGCTGGCTGATTTTATTTGCCTTGCCTTTTGTACTGGTTCCAGCGCTACAATATTTCTTTCCCAGTATTTGGCTAGACAGTTTTACCAGTTTATACCGCACGGCTTCTCTAGTCTTTGGTGGGGGGCATATTATTTTGCCATTTTTACAGCAGGACTTTGTGACATCCGGCTTGGTCTCTCAGCAACATTTTGACCTGGGCTATGCCATTGCCCAACTGATGCCAGGCCCATTATTCAGTTTTGCCAGCTATCTGGGTGCTTTATTGCCTTTAAGTTCATCGGCAGTACTGAATGCCGCATTTGCAACTGCAGTGATTTTCTTGCCTTCTTTTTTCCTCATTTTTGGCGCTTTACCTTACTGGTCGCGTTTAATGCAGTTTTCAGGTTTATTTCAGGCTTTGGCAGGAATTAATGCCGCTGTGGTGGGCTTGTTATTATGTCTGGTGGTGCAGATGGGACAAAAATATGTACTGTCTGGCTTAGATGTAGTTTTTATTATTGCTGTCATTGCATTGCTTAAGAGCAAAATTCCAGTCTGGCTGAGCTTAATCAGCAGTTTCTTCAGTTATTACGGATTATTATGGTTATTGGATCATTATGCCTTTTTCTGATCCAGCCTATAAAATCAAGTAATCTAATATCTACATATTAGGGGCTTTTTATAAAGCATTTGCTTACTTAAAATGGACACTTGTTACTTTTAATCACCCAATCTTTCTATTTTCTTTTTCTATTTCTGATTAGCTTATTTAGATATCAATTTTAAGCCTATCGATCAGGAAAACAGCATGAATATAGTCAGCTTTTCAGATTGCGCCCAAATGTGTATGACCTGTTCTTTGACCTGTACCAGTTGTGCAGCCGCTTGTCTGGATGAAAATGACATAGAGATAATGCGTGAATGCATCAAACGCTGTCTGGATTGCGCAGATATGTGCAACTTATGTGCCCGATCTGAACAAAGGACCTCTGCCTTTATGCAGGAAATCTGTCAGCTCTGTGCTCAAATGTGTGATTACTGTGCCAAAGAATGCGGTAAGCATGAAGCTGAACATTGCCTGCAATGCGCAGAAACTTGCCAACAATGTGCGGCAGAATGTCGTAAAATGGCGGCCTAGCTTCAAGCCCCCTAATATCAATATACTAAAATGTTGTTTTGTATTCCCGTATAAAAAAACCCGTAAGCATTCACTTACGGGTTTTGCATCTAAAATTTAAAAAATCTTAGAATAAACGGTTCATACCATTCAACGTTGCTACACGATAGGCTTCTGCCATGGTCGGATAGTTAAACGTAGTTTCAACAAAATACTTAATGGTATTATTTGGACTGTTCATCACGGCTTGACCAATGTGAATAATCTCGGCAGCGTTATTACCAAAGCAATGTACACCCAGAATTTCCAGCGTGTCACGGTGGAATAGAATCTTCAATTCACCTACCGTATCACCGGTAATTTGCGCACGCGCCAAATGACGGAAAGAGGCCTGCCCCACTTCATACGGGATTTTTTCTTCAGTCAGTTGCTGTTCAGTTTTACCAATCGAAGAAATCTCCGGAATGGTATAAATTCCTGTCGGGATATCAGTCACTGGTGCAACGTCTTTCTCGCCGCTCATATTCGCGCCCGCACAACGACCTTGGTCATAAGCAGCAGAAGCCAGTGATGGCCAACCAATCACGTCACCCGCAGCATAGATATTGTCTACTTCAGTCTGGTACTTGTCATTGACATTCAATTGACCACGGCTGTTTGGTGTAATACCTACATTTTCAAGACCTAAACCATCCGTATTCCCTGAACGGCCGTTACACCACAAAATAGCATCAGCTTTAATTTTCTTACCACTTTGTAAATGCATTACTACGTGATCATCAAAAGTTTCCAGGTGATCAATTTGTTCATTGTGGCGAATCAAGACACCCTGTTCACGCAAGTGATAAGACAGCGCATCCGAAATTTCATCATCCAGATAACTGAGCAATTTAGGCTGAGTATTGATCAAATCAACTTTATGGTCCAAACCAATAAAGATGGATGCATATTCACAACCAATCACACCTGCACCATAAATGATGATTTTCTTGATTGAGAAATCCAGATCCAGAATTTTGTCTGAATCAAATACGCGTGGATGATTAAAATCAAGCACTGAAGGACGATACGGGCGTGAACCTGTCGCAATCACCAACTGCTGAAAACTTAAAGTTTCAGTAATACCTTCCGGACTGAAAATCAGGATGGTATTTTTATCTTGAATGTAAGCGCGACCATGATAGATATCAATTTTGTTGCGGTCATAAAAGCGCGAGTGGGTATCGACTTGCAGCTGAATGACTTTGTGTGCATTACGCAGCACTTGTTTCATGGTGAACTGTTTCCACTCACCCACTTTTTGGAACATTGGGTCACGTTGGTAACGCAAGATACTCGATACAGTTTGACGTAATGCTTTACTTGGAATGGTACCTACGTGTGTACAGTTACCACCTAACTGTTCACGCATATCAACTATTGCAACACGCTTGCCTGATTTGGCAAGTTTCATTGCCGCGCCTTCACCCGCAGGGCCTGAACCGAGAACTACCGCATCGTATTTAACGAAAGTTCCACTAATGACCTCTTTTTTACGTGGCATTCAACGCTCCTATCTTCAATATTGGTCTATCTTGGCTATATTATGACGTAAATACTCGCAATTTTCTGTATTTACCTCACATATATTAAGTGATGACTACATTTATTAAATGAATATCCTTTTTACCCCATTTAGACTCAAGTCCGTTATAATGAAAGACCTAATATATCTAGTATCTCCCCCGTCAAAAAACAGTGGAAAAGTTGAATATGTCTGAAAACCGTAAACCTGAACAGGGTGTCAAACTTCGTGGCGCAGAGAAAGTCGCTCGTATTCCTGTAAAAGTTGTACCTACGGTTGAAACGCCACGCAAGCCGGACTGGATTCGGGTAAAAATGGCGGCTCCTGAAGAAGTTCAACGTATTAAAACCACGCTGCGTGAGCAAAAATTACATACAGTGTGTGAAGAAGCGGCTTGCCCGAACCTGCCTGAATGTTTTGGTGGAGGTACCGCAACCTTTATGATCATGGGTGATATCTGTACCCGTCGCTGTCCTTTCTGCGACGTGGCACATGGTCGTCCAAATGCCCTTGATCCTGATGAACCGCGTCACATGGCAGAAACCATTGCTAACCTGGGTCTGAAATATGCGGTGATCACTTCGGTTGACCGTGATGACCTTCGAGATGGTGGTGCACAGCATTTCGTGGACTGCATTAAAGAAGCCCGCAGTTTAAGCCCGAATACCTTATTAGAAATTCTGGTACCGGATTTCCGTGGTCGTATGGACGTCGCGCTTCGCATCATGACTGAGTGTCCACCTGACGTGTTTAACCACAATATTGAAACTGTACCACGTTTATATAAAGCGATGCGTCCAGGTTCTGACTATCAGCATTCTTTAGATTTATTGAAAATGTTTAAAGAATACTGTCCTGATGTTCCAACCAAATGTGGTTTGATGGTTGGTATTGGTGAAACTGAAGAAGAAGTCATTGCATTGCTTGATGACTTAAAAGCACATGATGTTGATTACGTGACTATTGGTCAGTATCTACAACCGTCTAAAGAACATGCACCTATTGACCGTTTCGTAACACCTGAAGAATTTGAACGTTATACTGCACATGGTCAAAAACTCGGGTTCAAAAATATTTGGGCAGCGCCTATGGTTCGTTCAAGTTACTTTGCTGACCGTCAATATTATGGTGAACCGGTTCCAGCAGTACGTCGCAAAACCGATCCTGCCAAAAAAATTGCAGTTCAAACCATTGAAGCTTAATTAAAACCAAGCTTAAAACCCGTCTGATGAATGCCAATCTAAGCGCTTTAGATTGGCATTTTTATTTCCAGTTCAAAAATAATTAGCCATAAAAAATCCCCTATTAAGCTAGAGGATTTTAAAACCGAAACAGCTTATACAGCTTGATGTGGCACACCACTATGGAAACGGAAAGTATCATCTTCAGAGAGAATTAAATTCTTTTCCACTTCACGGATATGCTCAATACGCCCCTGAATATCTTCTTCCGGATCTTTCATTTTAGACGTTTTCGCCACATCCAAAGCCAGTGCCAGATAGTCTTCATAATGGCGTGATTCCGACTTGAGCAGGTAACGGTAATAACGGCCTAGCTCTTCATCCACCAAAGGTGCAAGTGCATAAAAACGCTCACATGAACGTGCTTCCACAAAAGCACCAATAATCAGCACATCGATTAAAGCTTCAGGTTCATAAGTACGGATTTCCTTACGCAAAATGCCTGCATAACGACCTGCACTCACCGCTTTCCACTCCTGTCCGCGTTTGGACATGAATTCCAGCACCTGCTCATAATGCAGCATTTCTTCACGAACCAGCTGGGCTAATTTGACCTGTAAATCGTTAAAAAAGCTATAACGAAACATCAGGTTCATGGCCGTTCCGGCTGCTTTCTTCTCACAATTGGCATGATCCTGCATGAGTAACTCAAGGTTATTGAGTGCTTCATCTAACCAGGCTTTTGGAGTTTCACATCCCAGGAAGCCAATGACTGGCTTCATGAGATCATCATAATTTGTTAATGACATAATCTAAAAACTTATCTTGCTGCTTTAATGGCAGCTTTCATTTGTTGAACTGCTTGAGCCAAACCGATAAATACCGCATCGGCAATAATGGAATGACCTATATTGAGCTCATGAATGTGTGGAATTGCAGCAATTGGGGTGACATTTTCCAGGTTCAGACCATGCCCGGCGTTCACAATTAAACCTTTAGATGCAGCATATTCCGCACCTTTAACAATACGCTCAAGTTCATGCTGCTGTGCTTCCGCTGTTTCAGCATCGGCATAAGCGCCGGTGTGTAACTCAATGGTTGGTGCACCGCAAGCCACGGCTGCATCAATCTGCTCAAAGTCGGCATCAATAAATAAAGATACTTCACAACCAATGGCAGCCAAGGCCTGAGTTGCGGCTTTGACATCTTCAAAATGTCCAACCACATCCAGGCCACCTTCAGTGGTGACTTCCTGACGCTTTTCAGGAACGAAGCATACATGATGCGGTTTGATTTCCTTGGCAAATTCCACCATTTCAGACGTGACTGCCATTTCCAGATTCATGTGCGTTTTCAAAACCGGACGCATGCGACGTACATCATCATCCTGAATGTGACGACGGTCTTCACGTAAATGCAGGGTAATCCCTTCCGCACCAGCCTGTTCGCAAATTAAAGCAGCATTCACTGGATCTGGATAAGTGGTTCCGCGCGCCTGTCGCAAAGTCGCCACATGGTCAATATTTACACCAAGCAATGCAGCCATAACAATTTCCTAACTATGTTTTAAATTAAGATTGAGATTGAGTATTTTGAATCCACAATTGACGGCTTTTCAGCGGTCGGTCGCCCAAAAGAGCGGTGATGATCTGTCGATACAGCTTAGCCAACAATTGTAACTGCCCATGATTGAAATCCCTACCCTTTTCATAATCACACATCGAAAGAATCTGCCGTCCAGATAAAGTCGAACGTGACTGTTGCACAGTAGGAATAAAACCATCATTGAGCTGAAACAGATAAGATTGTGATTCCTGAATTTTCTGTTGCTGTGCATCAACCGTAAAATCAAGTGCATAGCCAAGTTCTTCTAACAGTGCATGTTCGAACTGACGTAAAATTTGTCTTAAGAAAAGATCAGGATGTTCCTGCTGTGCCAACTGCTGCAATTGCTGCAATTGCTGCAATTGCTGCAAAGTTTGATGATATTGCACAAAAGTTTGTGGCATTTCCACTTCAACCGGGCACAAGCGCAGGATAATTTCATTCAAATAAAAACCGGAAAAAAAAGCATCGCCAAAAAAGAAAACCGGCTGATTGACAATTTCCAGCTTGGTAAAATTTTTAAGCTCGGATTTACCGGAAGCTTGCATGCAAATCGGTTGGTATTGTGGCGGTGGCGTTTGCCTTAATATTCCATCAACGCGACCATGCTTCTGAGTAAACAGATGCACAATATGACTACGCTCACGGTATTTACGATGATGGATTAAATAACCATGTAAGGTTTCATTGCGCATAAAAACTTAAGTCTAATCCTTTTTCTTTTCAGAATCAGAATCTTCATCATCTCCATCCGGAATAACAGCACCCACGACCGCTGTCGTTCCTTTAACCACAACCTTGGTGGTTTTATAGGCCACTTTTACCGGAACTGTAACAATCTTGTGAATACAGCCTTGCAGGAACAATATACATGCCACAACAGTCAGTACTTTAATCATTACAGTTCCTTTCAAAGTGAAAGCTTAGATCTTAGATATCACTATAACCCAAGCTTTTTAATGCACGTTCATCATCAGACCAGCCACCTTTGACTTTCACCCAAAGGGTCAGCATGATTTTCTGTTCAAACATTTTTTCCATATCGGTACGTGCATCCATACCAATTTTTTTCAGCTTGGCACCTTTTTCACCAATCACAATGGCCTTCTGTCCTGGACGATCAACAAAAATAGTCGCATCAATATAGGTACACGCCGCTTTTGGACGACCTGTTTTCGGGTTGATGGTGGCTTCTTCAGTCTTGAAAGATTCAATTTGTACGGTCAAATCATAAGGCAATTCTTCACCCAATTGACGCATGATTTTTTCACGAATCACTTCAGAGGCAAGGAAACGTTCTGAGCGGTCAGTGATTTGATCCAGTGAATATAGTGGTGGCTGGAATGGTAAATATTTTTCAATGGTATTACGCAGATGCTCAAGATTGGCACCACGTAACGCCGATACAGGTACAATCTCGGCAAAATTCATCAGCTTGGCACGTTCTTGAATCAACGGTAAAGCCTGATTCTTGTTTTCAAAAGTATCCAGTTTATTGATGACCAGGATCACCGGCATTTCTGCATTTTTCAGTTTTTCCAGCACAAGCTCATCATTTTGGGTCCACTTTTGCGCATCAACCACGAACAACACCAGATTGACATCGCGTAGTGCAGAATGAGCAGCTCGGTTCATCATTTTGTTGATGGCACGAACTTCTTTTTTGTGCATCCCCGGGGTATCGACAAAGACTGCCTGAGATTTTTCACGGCTATCAATCCCCACAATCTTATGACGTGTGGTTTGTGGTTTACGTGAAGTGATCGAAAGCTTTTGCCCCAGCAAATGGTTCATTAATGTAGATTTACCCACATTCGGGCGTCCCACAATTGCAACAAAACCACTTTTGAAATCAGAAGGAATCGTCGTTCCTTGTGAACTGAAGAATTGATTAATTAAGTCGTTACCGCCATCTTGCGGTTCGTGATCAGCATCGATGTGATCGGAATGAGTAGTCATTAAGACTTTTGCTCCAATTGTTTTAAGATATCTGCCGCAACTGCCTGTTCAGCAAAGCGACGACTTGAACCTTCACCATACAATACAGGCAAGCCCTCAATCGTACATTCCACCTTGAAATGCTGATTCGGAGCATCACCTTGAATATCTACAACTTCATAAACAGGGAGAGGTTTTTTACGTGCCTGTAAATATTCCTGTAAGCGTGATTTGGGATCTTTGAGTTGGTCTGTAGGTTCGATATGGTCTAAATATGGCGCGTACCATTTCAGCACAATGTCTTGCAAGACTTTTAAATCATGACAATCAACATAAATGGCACCAATAATCGCTTCTACAGTATCAGCAAGAATAGATTCCCGATGATGACCACCCGACTTCAACTCGCCCGTGCTCAGAATTAAACACGGACCAAGTTTTAAATCGTTTGCAATTTTGCCTAACGCTTCCTGACGCACCAAGGTGGCACGCATACGCGTTAAACGCCCTTCATTTTCATGAGGGTAGGCTTGATATAAATAATGGGCAATGATCATCCCTAACAAGGAATCACCCAGAAACTCCAGGCGTTCATAGTTAGTTTTATGACTAACCGATCGGTGAGTCAGTGCAAGCTGCAATAATTCAGGTTGTTTGAACTGATAACCGATACGGTTAACTAAGCGCATCTCACTTAGTTTTGGTTGACCTTTGATCAAAACTTTTCTCGAACTTTAACACTAAATCTATATTGAGTAAGAATGGCTTTCTTATCTCATACTCTTTTTTCACCTGCAGACCATCAACGTTAACTACTTGCGCGATTTCATCAAATTTAAGATCGCGGACATTGTTCATGTCCAAACGCTGACTCATCTGGCTTGAGAATTTTGAAGGAGCAATATTGGCCGGACTACTTTGCAGCAATTCCTCAATCTGGCTATCTACTATTCGATCATCCCAGTATGATCCCCACACAGCAATAGCAATTTTTGCTAAAAAAGCAAAACCAATAACTGCAATTAAAATTGCAATATACGATGCTCCTTGTTGATTTTTACGCATTTGTTATTTTTTCCAATCTGCTTAATCAATTACACCGTTGCGGTTAAACGACGGCAATTTAAATCCAGGTTCTTTATGCATCCATTTATAAAATGCACGACCTGTTAGGTTTTCTTCTGGTACAAAGCCCCAAAAACGACTGTCAGCACTTTGATCGCGGTTATCCCCCATCGCGAAGTAATGACCTTTAGGAACTTTCACCTCCCAATATAAACCATTTTCAGATGAATATTTACCATTTTCAACATAGTTGATAAAGGGTGCCTGACGGGCCACATTTACATCCTCAAGTTCACGCATCTTAAATGTATGCTTACCCAATGTTTCCTGATGATAAATGGACGTTGGCGTATCTAGAATATCTTTTTCGCGGCTAAATTCTACTGGAACTTTCGCCACTTTTTGGCCATTAATACTGAGTTGTCCATGATCATAAACAATGTGATCACCAGGCAAACCTACCACACGTTTAATATAACTGATGGTCGGTTGTGGCGGATAACGAAACACAATCACATCACCGCGTTCTGGTTCACCGACATCAATCACTTTGGTATTTACAATCGGTAAGCGAACCCCGTAGTTGAACTTGTTGACCAAAATAAAATCACCTGTTTCTAAAGTCGGAACCATAGAATCCGAAGGAATATTAAATGGCTCATACAGGAATGAACGCAGCACCAGAACGACTGCCAGAACTGGCCAGAAGTCATATGCCCATGTGATGATGAAATTTTCATTATCCTTGCCTAGTGTTTGTCTTTGCTTAAATACAAACTTATCCAGTAGCCATACCAAAAAGAAAATCAGTGTGACGGGTACAAGGATTAAATTAAAATCAAAATCCATGAGCGATATAACCTCTATTATTTATTATCTTTCTACTTTCAACACAGCAAGGAACGCTTCTTGCGGGATTTCAACACTACCCACCTGCTTCATACGTTTCTTACCTTCTTTCTGCTTGGCAAGAAGTTTTTTCTTACGTGATACGTCACCACCATAACATTTTGCCAATACGTTTTTACGCATTGCTTTTACAGTAGAACGGGCAATAATTTGCGCACCAATAGCTGCCTGAATGGCCACATCAAACATTTGACGCGGAATCAGGTCCTTCATTTTTTCAACCAGTGCAATACCACGGTGACGTGCGTCCTGACGGTGACAAATCATTGCTAAAGCATCAACTTTCTCACCATTAATTAACACATCTACTTTAACCAGAGATGAACTTTCAAAACGGACAAAGTTGTAGTCTAAAGATGCAAAACCGCGTGAACATGATTTCAATTTATCAAAGAAATCCATCACCACTTCAGCCATTGGAATTTCAAAAGTAATCGAAACCTGGTTAGCCATAAACTTCATGTCTTTTTGCACACCACGGCGCTCTACACATAAAGTCATCACATTGCCCAAATACTCTTGTGGTACAAGAATATGACATTCGGCAATCGGTTCACGCAAATCTTCTACAGTCGAACCATCCGGCATTTTTGATGGACTGTCGATATAGATCGTTTCACCATTCTTCATCACGGCTTCGTAAATTACGGTTGGCGCAGAAGAAATCAGATCCAGATCGTACTCACGCTCTAAACGTTCCTGTACGATTTCCATGTGCAGCATACCAAGGAAACCGCAGCGGAAACCAAAACCTAGAGCATCTGAACTTTCCGGTTCGAAGAACAATGCCGAGTCATTGATTTGCAGTTTATGCAGTGCTTCACGGAACGGTTCAAAATCGCTTGAGTCAATTGGGAAAAGACCCGCATATACCTGTGGTTTGACCTTTTTGAAACCAGGCAAAGTCGGTACTTCCGGAGTAGCCGCGAGCGTGATGGTATCACCGACTGGTGCACCAAAAATATCTTTAATACCGGCAATGATAAAACCGACTTCTCCGGCTTCAAGCATGCCTGTTTCAGTATGTTTAGGATTGAAGATACCGACCGAGGTAATAATATGCGTTTGACCAGTTGATTTAATCAACATCTTGTCGCCCTTACGCACACGCCCATGTTTGATACGCACCAAAGACACCACGCCTAGGTAGTTATCAAACCATGAGTCAATAATCAAAGCCTGTAGCGGTGCATCACGGTCACCTGTAGGCGCAGGAATAACATTGACTAGCGTTTCAAGCACCCCTTCAATGCCCAAGCCGGTTTTCGCTGAACAAGTTGGTGCTTCTGTCGCTTCAATCCCGATAATGTCTTCAATTTCCTGAATCACACGCTCAGGTTCAGCTTGCGGCAAGTCAATCTTGTTGAGGACTGGTAAAACTTCCAGACCCTGTTCAATCGCGGTATAGCAGTTCGCTACAGACTGCGCTTCAACGCCCTGCGCAGCATCGACAACTAATAGCGCACCTTCGCATGCCGCAAGCGAACGTGATACTTCATATGAAAAGTCCACGTGTCCTGGGGTGTCAATAAAGTTTAATTGGTATTCTTGACCATTCGGATGGGTATAGTACAACGTCACAGAAGCTGCTTTGATGGTAATACCACGCTCACGTTCCAATTCCATAGAATCCAGAACCTGAGCCTGCATTTCGCGATCTTGCAAACCTCCACAGGTTTGAATAAAGCGATCTGCCAGTGTCGATTTACCATGATCGATATGCGCAATAATCGAGAAGTTACGAATGTTTTTAATATCAACAGATTTTTTAGCTTGCGCCATGGGCTACCTTGAGAAAAAAACACGCCATGCAACCAATAGTTAATGCATGGCAAAAGCTGAATAGAAATTGCGTAGGATTATAGCAGATGGATTTTTCAATGTATCCTAAATAATGAGTTCCTTTTTCGCTTTGACTGTTATTTTCAAAATAAAACCGGCTTGTATTCATGTATTCAATTTGAAGCCATCACATCATATTGGCTAAAATCTAGCGGATTCACTTGCTCTGATATCGGCTGGTAGGCCTGGCTAAAAGTGGGTGACATGCGTTTTGGCCGGCCCGTCGCAATTTCCACACAGGCCCACTTGGTATTCCCCATAAATAAAACACTTTGGTCTTGGGGACGATAAAACACATATTGCCGGAAAGAATACAAGGCATTGATATCATCCAGCCAGGTACGCAAGATAATTTTTTCACCTTCAAATGCCGCTTTACGGTATTGCACATGGTGCTCTACCGCAACCATGGCATGCTTCAGTTCCATGTATTCATTCAGCCCCAAACCCAAGGCATCAATATGTGCAGTAGCGACATCCTGCATCCAGTGCATATACACTACGTTATTTACGTGTCCCAGACTGTCAATATCTTTTGCTTGAACGGTGATTTCCAAATCAAAAACTGTGCTCATCTATTTTACTGATCCTTACACTATGCAAAAAATGACCTTCAAGGCTACACAGTCTACGTAATTTTGTATTGCAGTAAAATTGCAAAATATAAAAAAACCACTCAGCTGTAGAGTGGTTTTCTGTTCGATGGATTCATGCTATTCAATACGCATGCCTAAAATTGCGCGCTGATCTTGACGAATAATAGAAACACGTGCAATTGAACCTTTTTTCAATTCGGATACGGCCTTAATAAAATCATTACTATTCAAAATGGTTTTATTATTGATTTGAGTAATGATATCACCTGCTGCGATACGGGATTGTGATGCGATCCCTCCCCGTTTGACTTCTTGAATCAGAATACCGCCTTTAAGATTCAGTTGGGATTGTTCACTGGCAGTCAAATTACGAATCGTTACCCCCAAAACAGGACCTTTGTTTTGTGCAGCCTGTTCAACTGGTGCCGGTGTATCGTCCGGTGCAGTGGTCAAGGTTGCCGAGATATTACGGGTTTTATCATCCCGCAAAACTTGCAGTTGGATGTTTTGATTCGGTGAAGTCCGGTTTAAGTAATTGAGCAAATCTGAAGTGCGTGAAATGGCTGATCCATTATATTTCAGGATTACATCACCCGGCTTAAAGCCAGCTTTGGCTGCCGGAGAGTTAGGTGCGACCTGTGTCACCAATGAACCTTCAGGTTTGGACAAATTATAAGATTCTGCCAAGTTGCGGTCGATGTCTTGTAACATCACGCCCAGATAGGAACGGGTCACCTTGCCATTCTTTTTCAGCTGTTCTGCCACATCCATCGCTACATCAATAGGAATGGAGAATGACAAGCCCATATATCCGCCAGTACCACTAAAGATACGCGAGTTTACCCCAACCACTTCACCGTTCTGGTTAAACAAGGGACCGCCCGAGTTACCCGGATTCAATGCCACATCGGTTTGAATAAAGGGTACCGAGGTTTCTCCCATCATGTTACGCATTTTCGCACTAACAATACCGGCAGATGCAGAATAGTCAAAACCGAAAGGTGAACCAATCGCCAGTACCGGCTCACCGACTTTGAGCCGGTCTACATTTCCGGTTCGCAATTCAGGAAAATTGGACCCATTGACTTTGAGTAATGCCACGTCAGTACGTGCATCGCTTCCCACCACCGTCGCATCAATTTCACGACGGTCATTAAACATAATGGTCACTTTAGATGCGTCTTCAATCACATGGTGATTGGTTAACAGATAACCATCTTTACTGATAAAGAATGCACTGCCATAAGCAGTTTTCTCTTGCTGAGCCTGTTGCTGTGGAACAATCACCTGATTGCCAAAAAAGCGTTTTAAAATTTCAGGGATTTGCTGCTGGATCAGTTCTTCCTGAGTCATTTTTTTGACAACATTGACACTCACTACAGCAGGACTGACCTGTTCAACCAGATTAGAAAAGTCTACCGCTGAAGCTCCTTGTGTTTGCATGGCCGCCATAGTGAATACAGCAGCATACATTCCTTTTTTTATATAGCGATTGTTCATGTAAAGCATTCACTCCATTCATTATAAGTATGCGTAAACAGTATTTAGCATAAAACATGTCTGTCTTGGGTAATAATATGTTTGATTATATTTGTATAAACAACAGCTTAAATCTTTCTTAAAAGTTTGTTGCTTTATTACTTTTTCTCATCATACATTAGCATATTAGCTCTTGTTTTTTGACTAAAAAAGGGGTGTTATTAGCAAACTTTTTTCAAATTAGCTGATGGACATGTCTAATTTAAATACAACGCATCATTTTGATGTGATCATTGTGGGCAGTGGAGGTGCTGGTTTAAGTCTGGCCTTATCATTACCTGATCATTTCAATATTGCTGTTTTGGCCAAATCGACGCTAACCGATGCCAGTACTTTTTATGCACAAGGCGGTGTCGCGGCGGTTTTAGATGAAACTGACTCAATTGAACAGCATATTGATGACACCATGATTGCAGGTGCACATTTATGTGAACGTGAAGCGGTCAAGCAGACTGTAGAAGGCGGCAAACCTTCGGTCGACTTTCTGCTAAAACACGGCGTGCAATTTACCTTGGATGAACAGGAACAACTGCATTTAACCCGTGAAGGCGGTCACTCCCAACGCCGTATCATCCATGCTGCAGATGCGACAGGTCGCGCCATTTCAACCACTTTGGTGCAACGTGCCCGTGAAAAACAAAACATCACTATTTTTGAAAATTATATTGCCATTGATTTAATTACTTCAAAAAAACTCGGCCTGAAAGATCAAGAAAATCGTGCCCTTGGTTTATACGCGCTCGATGAAAAGACTGAAAAGGTTCACACGTTCTTAGCACCTTCTACAGCCTTGGCGTGTGGCGGAGCCATGAAAGCCTATCTTTATACCTCTAATCCGGATATTGCGACTGGTGATGGTATTGCCATGGCTTACCGTGCCGGTTGCCGGGTTGCCAATATGGAATTTAACCAGTTCCATCCGACCTGCCTGTATCATCCGCAAGCACGCTCCTTTTTAATTACCGAAGCCATGCGTGGTGAAGGGGCTTATTTACGCTTGCCTGATGGTGAACGTTTTATGCTGCGTTTTGACGAACGTGCTGAACTCGCGCCACGAGATATTGTGGCACGTGCCATTGACTATGAAATTAAACGTTTGGGTATTCGCCATGTCTGGCTAGATATCACCCATAAACCGGCAGAGTTTGTGAAAGAACATTTCCCTACCCTATATGCACGTTTGCTAGAACTTGGCATCGATATTACCAAGGACATGATTCCTGTGGTTCCTGCGGCGCACTATACCTGTGGCGGTGTGGTGGTCGATGAAAATAGCCAGACCGACATTCAAGGTTTATATGCTATTGGTGAAACCTCTTATACTGGTTTACATGGTGCTAACCGAATGGCGAGTAACTCACTTTTAGAATGTTTTGTCTATGGAATGAGTGCCGCCAAACATATAGAAAGCCTGTTCAATCCAGATTATGTTTCTCCTGATGCACCAAGCTGGGATGATTCCCAAGTCATGAATCCGGACGAAGATGTCGTTATTCTGCAAAACTGGGATGAACTGCGTCAGACCATGTGGAACTATGTCGGTATTGTACGGACCACCAAACGTCTGCAACGTGCTTTACATCGTATTGAAATGTTGAAGCGTGAAATCACTGAATATTATCAGGATTATCAAGTCAGCAAAAACCTGATTGAATTGCGTAATCTGGTACTAGTTTCCGAGATGATTGTGCGCTGTGCAATGGAACGCAAGGAATCACGCGGTTTGCATTACACTCTGGATTATCCGGAACTTGGACCTGAATTGCGTAAAACGGTACTGACTCCACCCAACTTTCAGGTGGAAACCCCGTTGGTCAATACTGAAGCCTAGTTTTTAAAAGTGGTAAAAACAATAAAAAGCCGAACATGTCTGTTCGGCTTTTTTAATGCTGCATAACATTTATTTATCGCCGAGGGGGTATGGAATAGGTGCTTACAGCATGCGCAATAGGTTCTTCCGAATCAATAGAATATAACCATACATCCCCAACTATCAGTGCCTTGCCGACTTTCATTAATCGACAAACCGCACGAATATCCTGTTCTGCTGTAGGCTTTCTTAAAAAATTGATGGACAAGTTGGTGGTGACTGCCAACGCGACAATGCCGATCTCACCGAGTATCGCAATATAAAGCGCATAGTCGGCAGCAGTCATCATGGTCGGCCCTGATACCGTTCCACCCGGCCTTAAATCAGCAGCATTCACATGATAGAGGATGGAGGCTCCTTTTTCAGTGACTGTTTCTATTTCGCATTTTTCCAGGCTTTGCGGAAATTCACGTTGCAAAAATTCAATAATTTCGGCTTTATTACTTTTCATTGTTTATAAAAAAATCTTCCATAATGTTAGCCACTATAGAAGATTTTTCATTTAAACCCAATCGCTGAGAATGACTACACTGATTGCAAACACGCAAGTGCCTGGCTAAATACCTGTTCTGGCGTTTGCGTTGCATCCAGACGCTTAATCCGCTCACCCTGCCGTTCCCAAAGCTCCTGATAGCCTGAACGTACTTTCTCAAAGAAAGCAGCTTTCTCCTGCTCAAAGCGGTCCAGTTCCCCACGCTCACGAGCACGTGACATCCCCAGTTCAGTCGGTGCATCCAGCCAAAAAGTGATATCAGGCATATGCGAAACAAAATTTGCATTTAATAAAGCCAGTTTTTCTTTGCTTAAGCCACGTCCTGCACACTGATAAGCAAAACTGGCATCGGTAAAACGGTCACACAGTACTGTTTTACCTGCCTTCAATGCCGGAACAATCACCTGCTGTAAATGCTGTGCACGTGCGGCATACATGAGTAGCAATTCGGTATCGTTCGACATGCTTTCTTCATGATTAACTGACAATAGTAATGAACGGATCTGTTCTGCCATTGGTGTGCCACCCGGCTCACGCGTCAGTACCACTTCATGACCTTGCTGCACTAAATAATCATAAATTTTACGAATGAGTGTGGTTTTCCCGACACCTTCTGTGCCTTCAAAACTAATAAACATCCCCACTCCTTAATTTTTTGAACGAATGACAGTTAAATATTCTTGCACGGCACGATTATGCTCATCCAGACTTGCGCTAAATTTATGCCCACCATTGCCCGTGGCGACAAAATAAATGTTGCTGGAATTGTCCGGATGCATGGCAGCTTCAATGGCTTTTTGACTTGGTAAGGCAATCGGCGTTGGAGGTAAACCATTGTTCGTATAGGTATTATAAGGAGTCGGTGTACGCAAATCATTACGCGTGATATTGCCGTTATAACGGTCACCCATACCATAAATCACGGTCGGGTCAGTTTGCAGACGCATCCCCTGTTGCAAGCGACGGACAAACACTCCCGATACCTGATTTAATTCACTGTCCAGACTGGTTTCTTTTTCCACAATTGAAGCCATAATCAGCGCTTCATATTTATCCTTATAAGGTAAACCGCTTGCACGATTATCCCATGCCGTATCCAAAGCTTTCATTTGACGTTTATATAAATCGGTCAGAATCTTTTTATCGCTTTCACCTTTGGCAAAGAAATAGGTATCTGGCGCAAACAGGCCTTCAGGATGATTAAAGGGAATACCTAAGGCTTTTAACATTTGATCCTGAGGCAGATTGATGACTTCTTTAGTGACCAAATCATCTTTTTTCAATTGTGCAATCAGCTGCTTAAAAGTCGTTCCCTCAATCACCAGAATACGGTTCATCTGTGCATTTTCAGCATTCGAGACCAACTCCATCACTTCACGTACTGACATGCCTTGACGGATTTCATAAACACCCGCTTTCATGCTGTCATGAATCATGATTTTCTGATAAAGCTTCAAGATAATAGGGAAACTGACTTTATCTTGCTGGGCTAAACGATCAATAAAGCCTGAATAACTATCGCCCTCTCCAATCGCAAGCATCTGCTTTTCGCCTTCCACAGGATAGGACTTGAACAAACTTGACCATAGGATCACCATAATCAAGACCACAAGACCTGCAAATACAACGACGAAGCCTTTCAATGGAAATACGTTTGTAGCTTTCTTTTTTGATTTTTTCTTTGGGCTGGACATATTAATGAATCTGATCTAATTGAAGGATATGAAAGAGTTCAATACACGGTTGAACATTCAACGGTTGCTGGTTAAGTTCAGTCACAAGTTTCATCGG
Organism: Acinetobacter sp. BSP-28; assembly: GCF_044130285.1. Classification (NCBI taxonomy): domain Bacteria; kingdom Pseudomonadati; phylum Pseudomonadota; class Gammaproteobacteria; order Moraxellales; family Moraxellaceae; genus Acinetobacter; species Acinetobacter sp. BSP-28. The sequence continues at coordinate 74,808 of NZ_JBIQOB010000007.1, read as the reverse complement.
ACTTAAGGCATTACAGAAAAACAGGCTTTCAAATTTTGCAATGTCATCCAGATCAATAAAACGCTGTTCGCAATGAATGCCGTGCTGCTGCATCCGGGACAAAATTTCAGCCCGCATCACACCATGGACGCCATTATAGCGAAGTTCTGGCGTAATCCATGTATTGTTTAAACGAATGAAACAATTACTGCTTACTCCTTCAACAACAGTGCCTTGTACATCAGTGACTAAAGCCTCTGCCCATCCGCGTTGATCGGCTTCATGTTTTAACAATACCTGTTCCAGACGGTTCAGACTTTTTAAACCGACCAAATTTGGCATGCTCAACCCCAATGCCTGTTGTAGCACCCCGGATTTAATTTTCTCTATTTGAAAGTCATCGACTGCTTTAGGATAAAAAAACACCCACACATCCGCTGGATGATCCGGCAGGCTATAACCACGCTGCCCTTCACCGCGACTAATCACAATTTTTAAAGTACCATTCAGTTCAAGAAATTGCTGCTGTAACACAACCAAAGTTTTTTCAATGCAGCTTAAATCTGCCTGCAGCATCAGCCGTTCACAACTTAACTGTAGCCGCGACTTATGCAAATTTTCGAGTTCCATTTTGCCATGCCGAACACGTGCCGTGGTGAAACAGCCATCTCCGTAATGAAAAGCACGGTCCTGTAATGACACTTCATTTATTTCCCGTGCATTCTTAAAACATGGCATAACAAGCATCCTGTAAATGATGTCCTAGTTTAAAAATAGTGGCGCTTAATTGATAGCTTTTTTATTCATATCAAATTCATTTCTTATTATTTTTTCCATATAAAAGATCACGTTATTCTTCGCCCTGTTACAAAACATAAAAATTTAAATGTAAAGGATAGTAAAATGCGTACATTAAAAATCGGGGTTTTAGCAGCTCTTATTTCAGCAACATCTTTTAGTGCACTGGCAAAAGACTTTTTAAACGTTTCATATGATCCAACGCGTGAATTGTATGAAAACTATAATAAAGAATTTGGCGCTTACTGGAAAAAGACCACAGGTCAAGACATTAATTTTAAACAGTCACACGGCGGCTCTGGCAAACAGGCACGTTCAGTGATTGATGGTCTGGGAGCCGATGTCGTGACTTTGGCACTTGCCGCCGACATTGATGCTATTGCAACAAACTCAAATTTACTTCCAAAAGACTGGCAAAAGAAATTCCCGAATAACTCTACCCCTTATACATCAACTATCGTATTCCTGGTCCATAAAGGCAACCCGAAAGGAATTAAGGACTGGGGAGATTTGGTAAAAAATAATGTCGGCATTATTACCCCAAATCCTAAAACATCTGGTGGTGCACGCTGGAACTACCTGGCGGCATGGGCTTGGGCAAAACATCAGCCAGGTGGTAACGATAGCAAAGCACAAGAATTCGTACGTCAAATCTATAAAAACACCAAAGTGCTGGACTCAGGTGCACGTGGTTCAACGACGACATTTGCTGAACGCGGTATTGGTGACGTATTACTGGCTTGGGAAAACGAAGCTCTCTTAGCTATTCGTGAACAGCCAGGCAAGTTTGAAATTGTGACGCCATCTTTGTCTATTTTGGCGGAGCCACCTGTAGCGATTGTAGAAAAGAATGCACAGAAAGACGGCAACCTGAATTTAGCCAAAGCTTATCTCAACTATCTGTATTCCCCTGCGGGTCAAACGATTGCTGCCAATAACTTCTACCGCCCACGCAATGCAGCGGTATTGGCAAAATACAAATCAGTATTTAAACCTTTAAAACTGGTCACCATCGATAAAGAATTTGGCGGCTGGACCAAAGTTCAAAAAGCACATTTTGAAAATGGCGGCGTATTCGACCAAATCGTCAAAGCCAATAGTACCAAATAAGCTCAATAATCAATCGATGACAGCTACTTTATTCATAAAGTAGCTGTATCAAGTCTAGAATGAGCAACTTTATCTCTTTTATTCATATTAAATTCGTTTTTTATTATTTTTTATGCATAAAGGATGGCGCTATTCTAGCCTCAAGTTATAAACATCAAGAAGTTTAGAGGTCACCATGCGTTCATTAAAAATCGGGGTCTTAGCAGCACTTATTTCAGCAACTTCTTTTAGTGCACTGGCAAAAGACTTCTTAAACGTTTCTTACGATCCCACTCGTGAATTGTATGAAGATGTGAACAAAGCGTTTGGTCAATATTGGAAAAGCCGTACCGGCCAAGATATTAACTTTAAACAATCGCATGGTGGCTCAGGCAAACAGGCCCGTTCAGTGATTGATGGCCTGGATGCAGACGTTGTGACTCTGGCTTTAGCTGCAGATATTGATGTCATTGCAGAAAAAACCAAGTCACTTCCGGCCGACTGGCAGAAAAAACTTCCGCAAAATTCTACCCCTTATACCTCTACCATCGTATTTCTGGTACGCAAAGGCAACCCGAAACACATCAAAGACTGGGGCGATTTGGTTAAACCGGGTGTAGGTATTATTACCCCCAACCCTAAAACTTCTGGCGGCGCACGCTGGAACTATTTAGCTGCATGGGCCTGGGCAAAACACCAGGCGGGTGGCAATGACAAAACTGCACAGGAATTTGTGCGTAAAATTTATAAAAACACCAAGGTTCTCGATTCTGGCGCACGCGGTTCAACCACAACATTTGCAGAACGCGGCATTGGTGATGTGCTGTTGGCTTGGGAAAACGAAGCTCACTTAGCAATTCGTGAACAACCGGGTAAATTTGAAATTGTGACCCCATCACTTTCAATTCTTGCAGAACCACCGGTTGCGATTGCTGAAAAAAATGCCGAGAAAAAAGGCAATAGATACCTGGCTCAAGGCTACTTGAACTTCCTTTACTCGCCACGCGGTCAACAGATTGCTGCTGAAAACTTCTACCGTCCACGCAACGAAAAAACCCTGGTGCAATACAGCAAAGTATTTAAGCCATTAAAACTGGTTACCATCGACAAAGAATTCGGTGGCTGGACTAAAGTTCAAAAAGCGCACTTTGAAAATGGCGGCGTATTTGACCAGATTGTTAAAGCCAATAGTGCAAAATAATAGCGTTTGATAGACAGGAGCTTCGACATGATTCATACCGTAATTGTTCCAGGCGTAGGTGGCAGTGAATCTGCGCACTGGCAGTCTTGGTTACAACGACAACTCATGTCATGCTCGCGTGTGCAGCAACAGGACTGGAACACGCCTGTGTTACAAAACTGGATTGCCGAGTTTGTAAAGACCGTGGCGCCTATTCAAGGCAGTGTCCAGATTGTTGCACATAGTTTTGGTTGTTTAACCACTGTGGCAGCTTTAGCCCAGCATCCGGAACTCAATCAAAAAATTAAAAATTTGATTCTGGTTGCACCGGCCAATCCTGCCCGTTTTGGTGAAGCCGGTTTTTCACGTGATAGCCAGCAAGATTATCAACGCTATTTTCATCAGCTTAAAATTGCAGTGCCGACCACTTTACTGATTAGTGAAAACGATCCCTGGTTAAATTTTGAAGATGCCCAGCAACTTGCAAAAGCCTGGAAATTGAATCCGATTAACCTCGGACAAGTTGAACATATCAATGTGGCTTCCGGTTTTGGTCCCTTCCCTGAAATTTATAATTATTTAATTTCAGAAAATGTGCTACAACATATCAATTTTACTGATGAAGAGAAGTGCTTTTTTAAATTTGCAATTTAACCTCTGCAAATTATGCTTGTGCCGCTTTAAACTTTTATTTTCGCTGACTTAATTGGTCAGCATCGCTCTTTTTGAGGAGTCATCATGTCGCAGCGATCCCGAGTGCTGCCAGGATTTGGTCTTTCTCTAGGCTTTACCCTAGCGTATTTGTCATTAATTGTTCTTATTCCACTGTCTGCGGTATTTATCAAATCGCTAGGTATTGGCTGGGACGGTTTATGGGAAATTTTAAGTTCAGAACGTATCTTAAAATCTTTGCAGTTAAGTTTTAGCGCTGCCTTAATTGCAGCCTTAGTCAATGTCATGTTTGGCTTGTTATTGGCATGGTGCCTGGTTCGTTACAGCTTTCCCGGTAAACGCATTATTGATGCTCTGGTCGATTTACCCTTTGCCCTGCCAACAGCCGTTGCCGGTATTGCACTGACTTCTTTATATGCACCGACCGGCTGGATTGGTCAGTATCTGGAACCTATTGGCATTAAAGTGGCGTATACCCCAATTGGGATTACACTTGCGCTGATTTTTATTGGCATACCTTTCGTTGTACGTACGGTACAGCCTGTACTGAGTGATCTTGAAACCGAACTGGAAGAAGCAGCATCTGCACTGGGTGCCAACCGTTTTCAGATTGTGACTAAAATTATTTTACCGATTTTATTTCCTGCACTTTTGACTGGTTTTGCCTTGGCATTTGCACGCGGTGTCGGCGAATACGGTTCGGTAATCTTTATTGCCGGTAACCAGCCTTTCGAAACTGAAATCGCACCTTTGATGATTATTTCCCGTCTGGAAGAATATGACTACGCAGGTGCCACCACCATTGCTGTGGTGATGCTGGTACTGTCATTTGCGATTTTATTCCTGATTAACTTGCTACAGGCATGGGCAAGCCGCCGTACAGGGAGAACAGCACGATGAATACCAACAGCAATGCTTTAGCCGAGAAATTACAGTCGCGTGATGCAACGCGTGAACCGACCTGGGTTCGCTATTTACTCATCACCATTGCGCTAATTTTCTTTTTAAGCTGTCTGATTCTGCCTTTAATTCTGGTTTTCGTTGAAGCATTTAAACAAGGTGTCGGGGTTTATTTCCAGGCACTGGTTCATCCAGATACATTATCTGCGGTGAAACTGACTTTACTGACTGCTGTAATTGCCGTGCCATTAAATGTGGTGTTTGGCGTAGCAGCCGCTTGGTCGGTGGCGAAGTTTAATTTCCGTGGAAAATCTATTTTAACCACCATTATTGATATACCTTTCTCGGTTTCTCCAGTTATCGCAGGCATGATGCTGGTGCTGATTTTCGGTACTCAAGGCTGGCTTGGCGGCTGGCTGATGGACAATGACATTAAAATTTTGTATGCCGTTCCTGCCATTGTACTGGCAACCGTATTTATTACTGTGCCTTTTGTGGCGCGCGAACTGATTCCCCTGATGGAAGCCCAAGGTACCGAGGAAGAAGAAGCTGCGATTGTACTGGGTGCTTCAGGCTGGCAAACTTTCTGGAAAGTGACCTTACCCAACATTAAATGGGGTCTGATTTACGGCGTAATTCTGTGTAATGCCCGTGCCATGGGTGAATTCGGTGCAGTATCGGTAGTGTCGGGTCATATTCGCGGTGAAACCAATACCCTGCCGCTACATGTAGAAATCCTTTATAACGAATATACCTTTAGTGCGGCATTTGCGGTGTCATCGCTTCTGGCTTTGCTGGCAATTGTGACCCTGATCTTGAAAACATGGGTAGAAGTGCGCCAGGAAAAACAAAACAAACGTAATGAAGATTCAACAGTTTCTTAAGGAATGACATCATGAGTATTCAAGTTAAAAATATTGAAAAACACTTTGGTGCATTCCATGCACTTAAAAATATCTCACTGGATTTTCCAGATGGCCAACTCGTGGCATTACTGGGTCCATCAGGCTGTGGTAAAACTACCCTGCTGCGTATTATCGCGGGCCTGGAATCAGCCGATGGCGGTCAAGTGATTCTTGAAGGTGAAGATGCAACCAATGTGCATGTACGTGAACGTGAAGTCGGCTTTGTATTTCAGCATTATGCCTTGTTCCGTCATATGACCGTATTTGACAACATCGCCTTTGGTTTACGTGTGCGCCCTCGTTCTACCCGACCATCAGAAGCTGAAATTAAAAAACGTGTGACCCGTTTGCTTGATCTGGTTCAGCTGGGCTTTTTGGCCGACCGTTATCCTGCACAACTCTCGGGCGGTCAACGTCAGCGTATTGCTTTGGCACGTGCTTTGGCGGTTGAACCTCGTGTATTATTGCTGGATGAACCTTTTGGCGCACTCGATGCCAAAGTGCGTAAAGAGCTGCGTCGCTGGTTACGTACTTTGCATGATGAATTGCATATCACTTCTATTTTTGTTACCCATGACCAAGAGGAAGCTCTGGAAGTAGCCGATCAAATTGTGGTGATGAACAAAGGCAATGTTGAGCAAATTGGTTCACCACGTGAAGTTTATGAAACACCGGCAACACCGTTTGTATTCGACTTCCTGGGTCAGGCCAACCGTTTCGAAGGTCAAAACCAGCAAGGCATTATCCAGATTGGTGATGACCGTCTGCAATTGCCACAGGTTAAAGATGCGCCACAAGGCAACGTGATTGCCTTTGCCCGTCCTAATGAATTGCGTATTCATGCAACTCCGCAAGAAAATGCCATTCAGGCCACTTTCCTGCGTGAAATCTGGATTGCCGGCAAGGTTATTGCTGAACTTCAAGATCGCCAAGGTAATTTAATTGAAATTTCGCTTAATTCTGATGAAGCAAAGCTACATCAATTCAAGCCAAATCAAACAGTATGGTTAAGTCCAACGACATTACATTTGTTCGCGAATGACGTCGCTTAATAACAAATAGATGGGGCAAAAACAGCCCCATCCTCTTTAGGGTAAACAGAATTATGAATTTCCAACAACTAAGAATTATTCGCGAAACTGTTAGACAAAACTTTAATTTAACCGAAGCTTCGGCAGCACTTTATACGTCACAATCTGGCGTAAGTAAGCACATTAAAGATTTAGAAGATGAACTGGGTGTACAGCTGTTTATTCGTAAAGGTAAACGTTTACTGGGTCTGACCGAACCGGGGCAATCTTTACTTGGTATCGTGGAACGCATGCTGGTCGATGCAGACAATATTAAACGTCTGGCAGATGATTTTAACCGCGTAGATGAAGGTACGCTTACCATTGCCACCACACATACCCAAGCGCGTTATGTATTGCCGCCGATTGTGAACCAGTTCAAAAAAGAATTTCCAAAAGTTCATCTCATTCTGCAACAGGCTAGTCCGGTTGAAATTACCGAAATGTTGCTGCAAGGTGAAGCCGATATTGGTATTGCTACCGAGTCTTTGACCACTGAAGAGAACCTGGCCAGCGTACCTTATTATAATTGGCAACACAGTATTATTACCCCGAAAGACCATGCGCTTGCCAACAAAGCAGATATTACGCTAGAAGACTTGGCGCAATATCCGATTATTACCTACCATGGCGGTTTCACAGGCCGTTCTAAAATTGACAAAGCCTTTGAAGATGCAGGTATTGATGTTGATATTGTGATGTCAGCACTGGATGCCGACGTGATCAAAACCTATGTCGAATTGAATATGGGCGTCGGTATTGTCAATAATGTCGCTTATGATGCTGAACGTGACTATCGCCTTAAACAGATTCAAACCGATATCTTTGGCGTGAATACCACCTGGATTGCGGTGCGCAAAGGTCATTTGCTGCGCGGTTATGGCTATGAATTTATTTCACTCTGCTCGCCAGAAGCCGACATTAAGGCACTGAAAAAAGTGGCTTATCCAGAAGACTGAACTTTTTATGCTTTTTTTTAAATTAGGGATATAAAAAATATCCCTTTTTTATTTATTTTTCATTGCAAAGACAGCTTTAGAGAAATAGCTTTAATTTTTCAATCATTTAAATATTAAAAACTTCACACAATACTTGCCCATTGTGCACAAAATCAAATAAAGTAAAGCTCTCAATAAAAACTTTCAATTTCATGTGTGTATTCATACTTTTACATCTATTGAATAACTAAAAAAACTAATGAGGGTATTCATGAAAGCTACGCCATTTGGCATCAGTATGTGCATGTTCATGCCTAGCTACCTCTATGCTTCGGCACTGGAAACATCTAATCAATCCATTGCATCTTTTTTACAGCCGCATCATTACGCCGAGTTTTCAACTGCCATTGTCGATGCCAATATTTCAGGCAAAACGCTTCGACCGGACACGAATAATCCCTCAACATTTACCGAAATATCTACCCCCAATTTCACCCATTCCTTTTATCTATCAAATGTCGCATTAAAATTACAAGTAGCCCCTCAGTGGTCTTTTGGGCTCATCTACGATCAACCTTTTGGTACAGATATTGGCTACACTTTAGAGCCTGTTGTCACCAGTCCTGCTGATTTAGTCAATGCCGTACACTTTAAATTGGATACCCACAATTTAACTGCCCTTGTCGGTTATCAGCCTAGTCCCTTCTGGAATTTTTATACCGGTTTAAGTTATCAAACCCTGGAGACTCAGCTGAAAATTTCTGGGCAATCGATGGGGATACTGGCCGATTATGTTGCAGATACAAATCAAGACCCAGCTATGGGCTGGTTAACAGGGATAAGCTATCAAATACCCGAATATGCCCTGAAGACCTCGCTCACCTACCGTTCTAAAATTCGACATAAACCGCAATTTCATGAGCAGACGTCATCCATTCCTGAAATTCCGGCCTTGAATTTAAGCTCTACACAGCACATCAGCATTGCAACACCGCAGTCCCTCAACCTGGAGTTTCAATCCGGAATCAGCCCTCGCAATCTGGTCTATACCTCATTGCGTTGGGTGAATTGGAAAAATTTTAAAATGATATCTCCCTTGATGAGTTCAACTGAGTCTGGGCCAGTCAATCTGGTGGATTATCAAAAAAATCAGCTTTCCACTACTCTGGGATTTGCCCATATCCTCAATGAGCAATGGACCACAGCCGTGGATATAGGATTGGATTCAGGTATTGGCAATCCCGCTTCTACCTTAAGCCCTTCGGATGATTACTACAGTTTGGGCATTGGTGGTGTTTATCATATGCACTCTAATTTATTTATTGCCGCGGGCATTAAATATTTTAAACTCAATAAAGCCAAAGTTGAGCAAAATCAACAAGGTTCAGGTAATCTATTTGGCGTGCTATCTTCAGTGAATCATAATAAGGCGATTGCTTATGGCCTTAAGCTAGGTTACCGCTTTTAGCAAAATAGCTGCATTTTCTAAAAATAAAAAAACGAGCCGAAGCCCGTTTTTTTAAAGACTAATCTTTTATTACCAATGATAACTTACACCGATTTTACCTACAGGAAGCCATTTGTGTTTATCATCAGTCGCGATTTTAGCTTCGTCAGCTGCGATATTGTCAACCAGTGAACCGCGTGTTGGATTATCCGCTGCACCACCACTGACTAATTGTAAGTTAACATCTGGGTTATCTGCATAGTAAGCACCGACTTCACCAAACACTCCCCAGTTTTTATTAATCTTAGGAGCCCATCCGAAGCCTAAATATGGAGCAATGTCATTTTTGTAATCCATGGTTCCTCTAATATGAGCGCCATCTGCACCCGCTACAAAGTCTGTATGGTTAATGGTAAAACCTTCTCCCGCACCTACACGGCGATCAAGTTCATACTCATTGTCTAAATATGCTACACCAGCGGCCATATACAGACCTTGTACCCATCTATTTTCACTCGCGCCCCAAGGACGAATTTCAGCATTCAAATAGGTATTTTTATTCTCCATATCAATATCATAGTCTGAGCCATTTACCGATATATCATCAGACCAAGAAATATCACCGCCATTATAACCTAGAGCCAAACCTACATATGGGTTTGCAGTCCACAATAAGGCACCACCATAACCGGTTGTACCGACTTCAGCACGAACACCTGTTGGAATCAGCTGGTTACGTTCAAATACATAGCCATCTTGAACGACTGCATCGTCAGCGGCCATCGCTGTTCCTGCAATAGCGGTCAATACAGATACTGCTAAGATCGTAGATAAAGTTTTCATAGTAGATCTCCTCAAAAAGTTTTCTAGTTCATCATTAGTGCTTTTCTATCTAATAGTTAGAACTATAAAATATTAATTGCTTAACTTTTATTCGAAATTTGCTTAGTTTTTGTTATTTTTTGATACATTTTCTATTTGTTTTTGATTATTAACTCATTTTTTGTTTACTCAGTTTTGATCGCTGATTTTTATCTCATTTTGCTCATCTTCCATAATTAATTCTGTTATAAAGCCACTTTTTCATCTATTTCTGTCTCAATATAGTGTAAAATCTTGAAAATTTTTTTTGGAAATGGAAGATCATGTCTCAGCTTTCAACAATCATTGAACAGGCTTTTGAAGATCGTGCAAATTTCACTGCGGCAGACTGCCCGGCTGAAATTCGTAGCGCTGTAGAAGAAGCTATTGCTGGCCTTGATAACGGCTCACTTCGTGTAGCTGAAAAAATCGATGGTGAATGGGTTGTGCACCAATGGCTTAAAAAAGCTGTTTTGTTATCTTTTAAACTAAATGACAACAAGCCTATTGAGTCTTGGGACCTTCGTTTCTATGACAAAGTAGATACTAAATTCAAAGGTTGGACTGAAGAACAGTTTAAAGCTGCTGGCGTACGTGTAGTACCACCTGCTGTTGCACGTAAAGGTTCTTTCCAAGCGAAAAACGTGGTATTGATGCCATCATACGTGAACATCGGTGCCTATGTAGATGAAGGCACTATGGTTGATACATGGGCAACTGTAGGTTCATGTGCGCAAATTGGTAAAAACGTTCACTTGTCTGGTGGTGTGGGTATTGGTGGTGTTCTTGAACCACTTCAAGCAAACCCGACTATTATTGAAGACAACTGCTTCATTGGCGCACGTTCTGAAATCGTTGAAGGCGTGATCGTTGAAGAAGGTTCTGTCATTTCAATGGGCGTATTCATTGGTCAATCTACCAAGATTTATGACCGTGCAACTGGCGAAATCCATTACGGCCGTGTACCTGCAGGTTCTGTGGTTGTTTCTGGTAGCCTTCCATCTAAATGCGGTACATACAGCTTATATGCTGCGATCATCGTGAAAAAAGTTGATGCGAAAACTCGTGCGAAAACCAGCTTGAACGATTTGTTACGCGAAGACTAAGTCTTAATTTATACGGAGCATTTATGTTCCTCGGAGCTTTAGTCGCTCCTCGTCTCTACGGTCAGCAATGATCGTAGGGATTTTTGTTTTTTTGCTTTGTCATTTTTTGGTGTGGTAAATTTTTGTTATGAATACTCTTCGATCTTCCGCTATTCCTGTTTCTGATCCGTCTGCGGGTTTACGCATTACGGAGATTTTTTATTCATTGCAAGGTGAAGCCAATGCTGCCGGTTTACCAACGGTTTTTATCCGTTTAACAGGTTGCCCTTTACGCTGTACTTATTGTGATACCACTTATTCTTTTGAAGGTGGTGAGCGACAATCATTAGAAGACATTATTCAAACTACACTGAATTTTAAAACGCCTTATATTTGTGTGACCGGTGGTGAACCATTGGCACAGCCTAACGCCCTGCCTTTGATGCAGCGTTTAGCTGACTTAGGCTGTGAAGTGTCACTCGAAACCAGTGGTGCTTTAGATGTGTCTAAAGTGGATCCACGCGTTTCCAAAGTGCTCGATTTAAAAACACCAACTTCTGGTGAAGTTGCACGAAATTTGCTTAGCAATCTTGATCATTTGACTACACATGATCAAATCAAGTTTGTGATTTGTAACCGTGAAGACTATGAGTGGTCAAAACAGCAGGTTGAACAGTACCAGCTTGCCGACAAGGTCAGTACCGTGTGGTTCTCGCCTGCTTTTGCAGTAGAAAAAGGTGCTGTGCGTTTGCCTCAACTTGCACGTGATTTAGCACAATGGATTTTAGATGACCATCTCCCTGTTCGTTTCCAGTTGCAATTACATAAATTGCTCTGGAATGATGAAACTGGTCGTTAATCCGTTTTTGTTCCTGGTTATTTTTTTGGAGATTTTCATATGCGCCCTCGTGCCATAGTTTTATTATCTGGCGGCTTAGACTCAACGACTTGTTTAGCTTGGGCGCAAGCGCGTTATGAATGTATTGCTTTAAGTTTCATGTATGGTCAACGTTCTACGACTGAACTGGATGCTGCTCGAGCACTAACACAACGTGCTGGTGTCGAACACCGTGTGATTAATATCGATTTGGGTAATCTAGGCGGCTCTGCGTTAACAGACCATAACATTGATGTCCCAGAACAGGAACAAGATGGTATTCCTGTAACTTATGTTCCAGCACGTAACACAATATTTCTGTCTTATGCACTCGCAGCTGCAGAAGTTTTTGGTGCAGAAGCCATTGTGATTGGCATCAATGCTGTTGATTATTCAGGTTATCCGGACTGTCGCCCTGAATTTATTGAGGCTTTTGCCAACATGGCTCGCCTGGCAACCAAGGTCGGTGTAGAAGGAAAACCTCTTAAATTTGAAACACCTTTGTTACATTTATCCAAAGCAAATATCATTCGCTTAGGTATAGAACATGGCGTAGACTATAGTCAAACGGTGTCTTGCTACCAAGCAGACGACCAAGGACGTGCTTGTGGTAAATGCGATAGTTGCCGCTTACGTAAACAGGGTTTTGCTGATGCGGGTATCGCCGATCCGACACGTTATATACCGTCATAACAGGGTACAGTACATGAAAAATTTGAAATCAAACATTATTCTTTCTACATTAGTTTCTGCTGTAGCATTGATGGCAACTGCTTCAAATGCTGCAGAAACAAACAAGCTCCAAGAAGCGTATAAAAGCACTAATGTAAAATCTGCTTTAATTAATGTTTGTAAGGAAGAAACCGGTAAAGGTAAAAAACTTACTTCTGCTGAAGTAAGCAAATACTGTACTTGTGCAGTGGAAGCTGATGGCCGTTTAACCAATGCACAAAAATGGGAAATCCAAAGTACCATTAACCAAAAGAAAAGCCCTGCTACTCTAGCTTTTGTACAAAAGCAAAATAAAGACTTGCAAGCTTGTTTTGGTCCTCAATTGACAGGCAAACTTAAAAGCTTGACTGAAGAAGCAATGAAATCTGCTCAACAAAAGAAATAATTGCTTGATGTTGAAAAAAGCCTGCATTTTTGCAGGCTTTTTATTATGAAAATTACATACCCTACTTCAGCCTAAACCTCGCTAAATTCGCTATCATGGCAGCATAAATTCAAACTCAATATGACATATGCAATTGAATAAGGATGAACACATGTCTGCTATTACCCTGCCCAATCAAAGCTTCCCGACCACAACCGGTGAAATTAACCTGACCGAAGTTCCAACAGAATGGCTGATTGTGTATTTTTATCCCAAGGATTCAACTCCAGGCTGTACCACACAAGCGATAGGTTTTTCCTGCCTGAAAGATCAGTTTGATGCATTGAATACGACCATTTTTGGAATTTCACGTGATTCGGTGAAAGCCCATCAGAACTTCACAGAAAAACAGAATTTGAGCATTAATCTGATCAGCGACAAAGAAGAAGTGCTGTGCAATCTCTTTGACGTAATTAAAGAAAAGAACATGTATGGCAAACAAGTGATGGGTATTGAACGCTCAACCTTTATTTTCCATAAGGGCAAACTGGTCAAAGAATACCGTAAAGTAAAAGCTGCAGGACATGCAGAACAGGTACTTGAAGACTTAAAAGCATTACAGGCCGCTTAATTTTTTTCGATATTTTGTTCCGATAAAATTTATGAAAAAGGCATGAGATTATTACTCATGCCTTTTTCTTTTTTTCTTTTATTTTTACTCAGAAATCCAATTATTTCAGCAAGGAAATGGCAATCAACCACATCACACAGCCAATCAGCACATCCAATATTTTCCAGGCCTTTGGCTGTTGAAATATAGGCTGTAATAACCGTGCAGCATAGCCCAGGCTAAAAAAGAACAGGAACGAGGCAATGACCGCACCCAAGGCAAAATATAGTTGTGTATTGGGATATTGTGTTGAGATCGAACCCAGCAAGACGACCGTATCCAGGTACACATGCGGATTCAGCCAGGTTAAGCCTAAACAGATGAACAAGACCTTACACAAAGAAGGGACTTCATTTGAACTGATTTCTAAACGCAGTTCAGCTTTCCAGGCCTGATAAAAATGTTGGACACCATAGACCAATAAAAACGTTGCACCAAAATACTTGGTAATATTCAGCCAATGTGGATGCAATACTATCAGTTCTGAAAAACCCAGCACTCCCGCTGAAATCAATATGGCATCAGACAAGGCACAACACAGGCAAATGGCAAAAACATGTTGCTGCTTTAACCCCTGTTTCAGCACAAAGGCATTTTGTGCGCCAATCGGTACGATCAGACTTAAACCCATAACAAAACCATGTAAGGCACTATTTAACATACGCAATAAAACTTAAAAATAATTCAAAATTTCTGCTTTGAATTATCCCAGCTTAAAGCACCAATTAAATATAATTAAGAAAATATCAATTTACCTAAATTTTTCTTAAGTAAAAATCTATACTCTCTAGTAAATCCTGTGAAGCTTTTCTTGCAGTTGCAGAATCTGGCAGTTTTGACGAAGCGGCTCAACGGCTGTGTATTACTGCATCAGCGGTAACCTTAAGGGTGCAGGCTTTGGAAAAAGATTTGGGACAGATTTTACTGCTGCGTGAACGCCCATGTCGGGTCACTCAAGCCGGTCAAAAGCTGTTAGAGCATTTACAGCATCAACGCTTACGCGAACAGAATCTTCTGCAACAATTCATGGGGCAATCCAGCCGGCATGAATTTCATCAATTCAGTATTGCCACCAATGCCGACTCTTTATCGACCTGGTTACTGAAAGTCCTGCAAAGTACATTGATTGAGCATAAAATCACCCTAAAGCTGTCTCTGGATGATCAAACCCAAACCCATCAGCTGCTTGAAACCGGTTTGGTCAATGCCTGTATCTCAACTGAATCGACTGCGATGAAAGGCTGTGAAGTGCATTACTTGGGACAGATGACCTATCGCATGGTAGCAACGCCTTCTTTTATAGAAAGGTGGTTTAAAGACGGCCTTCATCGCGACGCTTTAAGACAAGCTCCAGCCATTATTTTTAATAATAAAGATTTGATGCATCATCAGGTGATCGTGAACCTGTTTGGTCTCACCCAGCAAAGTTATCCGCATTATTTTATTCCTTCCTCTACAGCTTTTTTAGAAGCGGTGCATCTGGATTTAGGTTTTGGCTTGTTGCCTGAATTCCAAATTGGCGATGATCTTCAAACCAGAAAATTGATTGAAATTATTCCTGAAGCCCAAACCGAGATGAAGCTTTATTGGCATCATTGGAAGCAGCAATCTACGCTACTGCGACAATTAACAGTAGATCTGCTGGAAAAGGCACAGCATTCCATGAATTAAAAATAACCTGACCTGTACCAAACAGGCTCATTTCAGTTCAAGAGAGTAGCTATTATTTCAATTGCCATTGTCCAGATACTTCAATATTCACCTTTTCACCAATACCTGCAAATGCTTTTTTCATGCCAAAATCGCTACGGTTCAGCACGGTTTTGGATTGAACATCTATGAGTTGTGGGTCAGATGGATTAGGTTTTAACGAAGTATCTAGAATCACCGGCCGGGTAATCCCGCGCAAAGTCAGATCCCCTTTAATCCTGTATTGATTATTCCCTAAAGATACAAACTCATGACTGTTAAAAGTCGCAGTGGGATATTTTTCGACATAAAATAAATCTTCACCGAAAATCATATCTTCCAGTGAAGGCTTGCTCAAGCTTAGGCTATTTACATCCATCAAAAACTGGGCCGAGGCATTTTGAGGCGCTGCCGGATCAAAGCGCATACTGGACTGAACCTGCTCAAATTTTCCTTTCACGATAGAAAAACCCATCGACTTCACATCAAATCCCACATAGGTTTGTGGCGTCAGTATCCACTCCTGTGCATGGACCTGCACAGCGATACTTAGATTAATTGCAGCGGCAATCAACACACTTTGCAATGTGGTTTGGATATTCATCTTATCCACTCCTGCGTCGTGGCAATGTTCTGCCTCGACCTATGAGCTTACTTAAGATTGTTCCAGATTGGTTTTATCTTGTGTCAGGTATTTGTGCTGCAATTGTTGATAAGTGGAGGTATTCTGAAATTTGTGTAAAAACTCACTGGTGCCCAAAGGAAAAGCAGATTCGATAATTTCACCACGATAATACGCTTCACGCAGTGGTGTTGCTGAAATTGCGCCAACCAGGCTATCCAGCTCCACCATCTCCCACTCAGGGAACAGCTTGAGATAATAAGAAGATTCATCCTTAAAATGACCAATCAAGCCAACTTTGGCATCAGGCTCTACTACGCCCGCTACCAGAGATTGCACCAGTTGTTGCCATTTTTGATCATCATAGACATCAATCACATGCACAAACTTGACCCGACTCTGATCCGCTTCTGAAAAATTGGACAAAATCATCTGTTCACGTTCAGCTGCACTAAATGGATTTTTAATATTCCGTTCATTTTGCGCTGAGCCCAAAGCCAAAATCACCTTTTGGCTTTGTTGCAAGGCAATTTTAATTGTTTGCATATGTGCCAGATGAAAAGGCTGAAAGCGACCAATGAAAACCAGATAATCGAATGTATAGTTCATAACAGATCAAGTTTTTTATGACTCGTGAGTTGTGCCGCCCCAATAAATATGCGACATAATAAACGCCATAAAATCAAATTAAGTTTTAAAGCAAGGATAGTACGATGACACTGAGCTGTATTCAACAACCACATCAACATTTAAATGCGAATTTAGAGCATGGCGTACTGACCTTAGCCATTCATCGTCCTGAAGCTAAAAATGCGTTATACGGTGAACTCTATTTAAAAATTGCCCAGGCACTGGATGAAGCCGATCAGGATAAAGACGTTCGCGTGGTGATTTTACGTGGTGCGGATGCTGATTTCAGTGCCGGTAACGACATGCAGGATTTCATGAAGTTTATCCAGACGCCTCTTGCAGGCAAAGCTGGTGATGCACCTCCATTTGTGGTTTTAAAATCTGCCGCAAAATTTTCCAAGCCGTTAATTGCTGCTGTTCGTGGTGTTGCGATCGGTATCGGGGTAACAATTTTACTGCATGCTGACCTGGTGTATAGCGATAACACTGCCCTGTTCCAGATTCCATTTGTCAGCCTTGGACTTTCTCCTGAAGGTGCTTCAAGCAAATTACTGATCCAGCAAGCGGGATATCATAAAGCGGCTGAACTGCTGTTTACTGCACAGAAATTTAATAGCGACAAAGCCTTAAGTGCTGGCATTGTGAATAGCATTGAAGATGATGTATATGCAACTGCCCTGAAACAGGCACAAACTTTGGCTGCACTGCCATTGGCTTCAATCAAGCAAACCAAGGCCTTGATGAAGCATAATCTGCAAGAGATTATTGATTGTATTGATGATGAAGCCGAAATCTTTATGAAACGGGTTTCTTCACCAGAAATGGCAGAAGCCATTGCAGCATTTATGCAAAAGCGTAAACCGGATTTTGCTCAGTTTAATTAATTGAAAAATTCATAAAAACCACTCAGCATTTATATACTGAGTGGTTTTTTTCATTTCTACCCCAATAATTCAATAAAACTGCTATGGAACATACAATGACGAGTCAAAGCAAAACTGAAAAGAAACGCTACTTTGAACCTGCTCCACAAGATATTGATGTCGAAAACTTTAAAAAAGTCGTGAAAAGCCGTCGTTCGGTACGTAAATTTACGAAAAAGCCTATTCCTGCGGAAGTACTAGATGATTGTTTAGACCTTGCCTTGCTTGCACCAAACTCATCCAATTTACAGCCTTGGACTTTTTATGTGGTGCAGACCCCTTCCAAAAAGAAACAACTGGTCAAAGCCTGTTTAAGCCAGCTTGCAGCAAAAACAGCTTCAGAATTAATTGTCTGTATCGCACGTACCGATCGTATTGATGAAATGGCGAAGATGAATATTTCCGAGTTTCCATTTCCTGAAGCGCCTGCTGCGGTACAGAAGTATTACAAATTTATTCCATATAATTATAAAACCGGTTACTTCAATGTAATAGGTAACTTTAAGAAAGTGGCTTTCAAAGTTGCACGTACCTTAGACAAGCAATTGCCTGTGACTGCTTTTAATCCTGCTGATGCAAAGCTTTGGGCTACTAAAACCACGGCTCTCGCTTGTGAAAATCTGGTTTTAGCTTTACGTGCCTATGGTTTTGACAGTTGCATGATGGAAGGTTTTGATGAGCCGTTGGTCAATAAAATTTTAAATCTGAATGACCAGCAATATCCGGTCATGGTGATTGCTGCCGGTGAACGTGCAGCGGATGGTGTGTTCTTCCCACAATACCGTTTTGAGCGTGAGTTGTTTGTTCAGAAGGTTTGATTTTAATTGCAAATCGGCACAGCCCCGTAAGCTGTCATAACTCACTTTTAATTTGTGTAGGCGTTTACGTTACTTTGAAGGGTCAAAGTAACCAAAACCCTTTGCTAGCCAGAAGGTTCATCCCTGAACCTCTGGCTAGCGGGTGACATCCATATCACCCTTTCCCAAATCAAATATCGTCAATAATTTATATCTACTATCTGAACAAACTCAAACGCAGGCTCTTCATACGGATGGCTAGCCTTGAGAGCTTTTGCCACATCCGATGCATGATCTTCCGGCACAATGGTTTCTACCCGCCATTCTTCTACCTGTTCCAGCTCTCCGACTTCACCAATAAACGGATTCGCCCCTTTCAGAGGCTTAAATTGCCCTGTACCCAGAACCTGCCAGGCACAATGCTCATAGTTACCTACCCCACCTGCCCCTACTTGAAATACAGCGTTTTTGGTTGATTCAAGGTGTGACTCTGGAACGTAATAGATCAGTTTTAACATGTTCTTCATAAATAAAGTTCAGATACGATTATCTTAGTACCACACCATGCTTTATCTCTACAGCTTTTCATTGAATCATCCAAAATGCATAAAAATAATCATTTTAAATACAAGCCAATATTACTTTTCTTGACATTTCTCTGACAGTTCAAGCTTTTACATCGATTAAAAAACACTCTATTTTAAAAAATACTCCACTTTCTCTCCTCTAACTCAAAGCATTTTTGAATTTCATCTCAGTCTTTACAACAATATTTTTATTACACCCATAGTCATTCCAATAAAACAGTTCAACATGAAGTCTAGGTATTTCAGGTACCGTTTACTGTTTCTCTGACTTTCAGCTGGTGTAAGCAACTGGAGAAAAATCAATGTTATTCATCATCAGTCTGCTTATTCAATTTTTTACAGTATGGGCGATTTTCTTTTTTGGTTTGAGCCGTAATGCAGGTGCAATCACAACCATTATTGTAGCTGTCATCACTGCATTTATTAGCCCTTGGTCACTCATTATCGGGATTCCGCTTATTCTGCTGAGTCTGGTCATCATGATTGATTCATTACGAATGGCATTGATGACCAAACCTGCGTATAAGGCTCTGGCGAATGCCATGCCGACAATGAGCACCACTGAGCGTGAGGCTTTAGATGCAGGCACCAGTTGGTGGGAAAAAGACCTGTTTATGGGCGCACCCGACTGGTCTAAATTTGAAAGCTATCCCTATCCAGTACTCTCAGCAGAGGAACAGTCTTTTTTAGATCATGAAGTAGAACACTTATGCACCATGCTGAATGACTGGGATATTCATCATCATTACAAACACTTACCCCCTGAAGTATGGAGCTACATTCGTGAAAATGGTTTCTTGGGACTGATTATTCCCAAAGAATATGATGGCCGTGACTTTAGTTCATTTGCGCAAAGCCGGATTATGAGCAAAATTGCCTCTCGCTCATTGACCGCTGCCGTGAGTTGTATGGTGCCTAACTCTTTAGGGCCGGGTGAACTATTACTGCATTACGGAACGGAAGAACAAAAAAATCGTTATTTACCGGGTTTGGCCAAGGGTGAAGAGATTCCCTGTTTTGGCCTAACCAGTCCTGAAGCCGGTTCCGATGCCGGTGCAATTCCAGATACTGGCGTGGTCTGTTATGGTGAATTTGAAGGTCAGCAAGTGCTTGGTTTACGCATGAATTTTTCCAAACGCTGGATTACCCTTGCCCCAATTGCCACCGTGATTGGCTTGGCTTTCAAACTGTATGATCCAGATGGACTATTAGGTGATAAAAACAAGATGGAATATGGCATTACCTGTGCCCTGATTCCTGCCAGCCATGAAGGAGTCAAAGTGGGGGCTCGGCACAATCCGGGATCTCCATTTATGAACGGAACGGTAGATGGCAAGGATGTATTTATACCACTGGACTGGATTATCGGCGGTGCTGAAAATATTGGTAAAGGCTGGCGCATGCTGATGGAATGTCTGGCAGTCGGTCGCGGTATTTCCCTGCCTGCCTTATCGACTGCGGCCAGTGAAATGACCTATCTAAACGTAGGCGCTTTTGCCAAAATCCGTCAGCAATTCAAAATTTCCGTAGGTAAATTTGAAGGTGTACAGGAAGCCACCAGTGATATTGCCAGTGATACTTATATGCTAGAAGCTTTTCGTTACCTGGTGACTTGCGGACTCAATCAGGGTGGCAAACCTGCGGTGATGACAGCCATGGCCAAATACTATGCCACCGAAACCATGCGCCGTGTAGTCAATCATGGTATGGATGTGGTTGGTGGTCGTGCCGTTCAACTTGGCCCACGTAATTTTCTTGCCCTGTACTATCTGGCTATTCCAGTATCGATTACCGTTGAAGGTGCCAATATCCTCAGTCGTTCCTTAATGATTTTTGGTCAGGGTTCTATGCGATGTCATCCCTATCTGTTTGAGGAATTGCAACTGCTGCAAGCCAAGGATAAAGATGCCGCCCTGACTACCTTTAACGATATGCTGTTCAAGCACTTAGGCTATACTTTTAACCGGACCGCACGTGCATTTGCCTATGGCTATATCGGTGGCTCATCTGATGCACCAAAAAGTGCCGATGAATTTAGCCGTCCCTATTACAAAATCATTAACCGTTTAAGTGCTGATTTTTCAGTGACTGCCGATATGTGTTTGGGTCTGCTTGCCGGTGATATTAAACGCAAAGAAATGCTTTCGGGTCGTCTGGCCGATATACATGCGAACCTGTTCATTAGTACCGCAATTCTGAAATATTATGAACATGGCAAAAAGACTAAAGCTGAACAGGTACATGCCAAACTGGCACTGGAAAAATCGCTGTTTAATGCGCAGGAAGCCTTTTATGGCCTGTTTGAAAATTTCCCCGTCGGCATTGCGGCTGGCTTAGTCAAATTCATCTGTTTCCCGCTCGGTCGTCCTGTTAATAAACCAAGCGATGCGTTGAAACAACAGGCTGGCGAGATCATTATGCAGGACAATGCGTTCCGCGATGAACTGAAAAAACACGTGTTTTATAATACAGTCGAAGATGATGTTACGGGTCGTATGGAATCAACCTTTAACATGTTGCTTGAGTTAGAACCGCTTTGGGACAAGTTCAAGAAAGCGGAATCGAAAGGACAGTTTAAAGGTTTAACTTTTGATAAACGTATTAGGGATGCGGTAGAAACGGGTTTTATCACTCAACAGGAAGCCTCTAGTCTACTGACCTATAATGCAAAACGTTACGACAGTATGCTGACCGACGTTTTTGATTCTGAGCTTGATCAAGCTTTGGAACTAGAAAATCCTTATAATAATGAGGAAGAATCCGCGCCTATGCCTGATCCAAAGCAGCAAGAACCGTTAGCACCATAAAAATTTTGGTAATAAAAAACGGCTTGTTGAAGCCGTTTTTTTTATAGTTACCATTCTAGTAAGTTACTTAATCTGATTATTTAAACTTTACCGAAGTTTAGTTATGATCTTTTCAGTCATAATTACCTATAAGAAAGATGAGCTGTGTCTAATAAACAAAATATTAATGAAATAGCCTTATCAACTGCAGAAAATATTGCTGATGAGTTAATTTTTAAATCAGCAACAACATTTGTTGAAGATTTAGCTAAATCAGTTCCTGTTGCTTCAGTAGTACTAGGATTAACAAAAGCGATATCAAACTATAAGACTGCAAAAGATCAACGTCAATTATTAGCCTTTATTCAAGAAACAGAAAATATAAATAATGGATTTATCGAAAAATTTTTTAAAGACAAAGATAATACAGAATTAGGTTATGAAATTTTAGGAATTCTTGACCAAACATATTTACAAAAACAGGCACGAATGATAGGTCGAACCACGGTACTGTTTAAAAACCTAGAAATTTCAAAGCAAGATTTTGATAAATTTACTTATATTATTACTAAACTTAACCAGCATCTGTTCTCACAAATAATTCAGTTAAATGATTTATATAACGAGAATATAGATTTTGAAGGAGGTGCATCAGTACCCTTTTTAAATATGGATTTTATAAGTTTTGGTTTTGTTGAACGAAGATTTGAACCAAGTTTTGGTGATTCTGATTTACTTTTAAATTTTAAGAACCATGAATATTTAATTCAAAATGAATTTATTGAATTCTACGAAAAAATTTTCAAAGATTAAATCACATGACTAGCGACATGGATGTCGCAATGTCTTCCTTTATGCCAAGGATGGCATATCAGGAAGACAAAGCATTTTTGTTACTTTTGATGCTTCAAAAGTAAGACATCGCCTACGCGTTATTTATTAAAATTTCGCACAATCAGCGAAGCTGTGACTTTATTAAGATATCCAACACAAAAAAAGCCACCTCACAGTGGCTTTTTTCAATCTAAAAATTAAGAACTTTGCAGCAAATAATTACCGATCAAGAACAACATTTGTAGTCCTACGACTGCCATAAAAAACATCCAGCCTTTCTTACGTAAAGTCGCTTTATCAACATTTGTATATATTGCAGTTTTTGGCATTGTGTCACCTCGCTTAGAGATTCAATCCTGAACTTATATTTAGTGAACCATCTTTCTTCCATATTGCATCATGATTGTGCATAAAACACACAAATCATCTTTTACACCAATATAAAAGCAAAATCCAAACCAAGTCCAGCGGGAGAAATAAAAATAAAATAAAAAATATGTACAAAATAAAAAAGCCACCCGAAGGTGGCTTTTTCAGCATCTTAGGGAAGATTAACCAATGAACTTACGTGCATTGCGGAACATGCGTAACCATGCACCATCTTCAGTCCACTCTTCAGGCTTCCAGGAATGCTGAACAGCACGGAAGTTACGTTCAGGGTGTGGCATCATAATCGTTGCACGACCATCTTTCGAAGTCACACCAGTAATCGCTTCTGGTGAACCGTTCGGGTTCAATGGATATTGCTGTGTAGGATTACCTAAGCTATCTACATAACGTAAGCTAACTTGATTGCCGGCATTTAACGCAGCAATCTTGTCTTCAGTAGCAACCACACGACCTTCACCATGCGCAACCGCGATTGGTAAAATCGAACCTTCCATACAATCTAACAGAATCGAGTGAGATTTTTCCACACGTACGTTAACAGCACGCGCCTCAAACACTTCTGAAGTGTTGCGGTGGAAACGTGGCCAAGCATCAGCACCAGGAATCAGTGGAGCCAATTGCGACAACATTTGACAACCGTTACAGATACCCAATGAGAAGGTTTCTTGACGATGGAAGAATTTCTCGAACTGATCACGTAGTTTAGGGTTGAATAGAACTGATTTAGCCCAACCACCGCCTGCGCCCATTACGTCACCGTAAGAGAAACCGCCACAAGCCACAATACCTTCAAAGTCATCCAGACTGATACGGCCAGCAAGCAAGTCGCTCATGTGCACGTCAACAGTGTTGAAGCCAACTTTGTCGAATGCCGCAGCCATTTCCACATGACCGTTTACGCCCTGTTCACGCAAAATCACCATGTTTGGACGACGTGAATTAATAAACGGCGCTTCAACCGGTTCATTCAGGTCAAATGTCGGCTGAGCAATAATACCTTTGTGATTCTTGTCTGTGATTAAAGCAAATTCTGAATCTGCTGTTTCAGAATTGTCACGCAAACGTTGGATTTGATGCGAAACTTCAGTCCAAGCCACTTGCAAGTCAGCACGTTCAAGTACCAGACCATTGATAGTCAATTGGTCAGTATTGTTCACTTTACCTACTACAGAGATAGCATCTTTAAGTGAAGATTCAGCGATTTCTGCCTGTAATTCTTCCCAATCGCTAGTTGCGATTTGCAGTACAGCACCAATTTCTTCAGCAAATAAAGCTTCTGTTGATTGATCTTCAAGTGCTACACCCAGACGTGAAGCAAACATCATTTCTGCAACAGTCGCCAGTAAACCACCATCACCGATGTCATGGTAAGCCTTGATCAAGCCACGGTTGTTCCAGTCTTGAACTAAAGCAAAGAATGCTTTGAAGTCATCGAAGCTATCAACGTCAGGTGTTACTGAACCAATCGCTTTATAAACCTGAGCCAAGATCGAACCGCCTAGACGGAACTGACCTTTAGACAAATCGATACGTACCAGTACAGACTCTTCATTTTTCAGTTCAGGGGTCAATGTTTGACGAACATCAGTCACTGGTGCAAATGCAGTGATCACGCCAGACATTGGAGATGTTACGGCTTTATTTTCGCCTTCATCATTCCAGGTGGTACGCATCGACAATGAATCTTTACCTACAGGAATAGCGATACCCAGTGCAGGACACATTTCCATACCGATGGCTTTAACACCTTCGAACAATGCCTGATCTTCACCTGGTTGACCTGCTGCTGCCATCCAGTTAGCAGACAATTTAATGTCGCTAATCTGCTCGATTTTTGCAGACATGATGTTGCTAATCGACTCAGCTACAGCCAAACGTGCAGATGCCGCAGGATTTAACAATGCAACCGGTGGACGCTCACCCATCGCCATCGCTTCACCCGTGTAACCGACAAGGCTGGTTGTAGTGACTGCAGCATCTGCTACAGGAACTTGCCAAGGACCCACCATCTGGTCACGTGCAACCATACCGGTAATCGAACGGTCACCGATGGTGATCAGGAATGATTTAGAAGCAACGGTCGGGTTTTTAAGAACGCGGAAAATCGCATCTTTCAAATCAGTGACTTTAGATGCATCGAAGTCGTCGCCTTTGCGTTCAATGGTTTCATATGAACGGCTCATGCGTGGTGTACCGCCAAGCATCACCTGCATTGGCATATCCACGGCTTTATTTTCAAACAATGGATCTTCAACAGTCAAATGACGTGCTTCAGTCGCTTCACCCAACACCGCAAACGGACAACGCTCACGTGCACAAAGAGATTCAAACAGGCTTAAAGAACTTGGACGAATCGCCAATACATAACGTTCTTGCGCTTCGTTCGACCAGATTTCCATTGGAGACATGCCTGGCTCTAATGAAGGAATCTTGCGAAGGTCAAGCACTGCACCTAACTCGTGATCATTCACAAGCTCAGGCATGGCATTTGAGATACCGCCCGCACCGACGTCATGTACAGACACGATCGGGTTGAAATCTTCCATGCGCCAGCAAGCATCAATCACTTCCTGACAACGACGTTCCATTTCCGGGTTTTCACGCTGTACAGAAGCGAAATCCAGGTTTTCACCCAATTTACCGCTATCTACAGAAGATGCTGCACCGCCACCTAGGCCGATCAACATTGCAGGACCACCAAGAACGATTAACAAGTCGCCCGGTTGGATGGCATCTTTTTCAACATGATCAGGACGGATGTTACCGTAACCACCGGCAATCATGATTGGTTTATGGAAACCTTTCACTTCACCATTGACGTTTTGTTCGAAAGTACGGAAATAACCATTTAAGGCTGGACGACCAAATTCGTTGTTAAATGCAGCACCCCCCAATGGTCCTTCAATCATGATTTGAAGTGGAGATGCCATACGCGATGGTTTACCGTAGTTTTCTTCCCAAGGTTGTTCAAAGCCTGGAATATTCAGGTTAGACACCGTGAAACCGGTTAAGCCAGCTTTTGGTTTACCACCACGACCCGTTGCGCCTTCATCACGGATTTCACCGCCTGAACCTGTCGCAGCACCGGCAAATGGTGCAATCGCTGTTGGATGGTTGTGGGTTTCCACTTTCATCAGGATGTGAGCAGCTTGGCTCTTGTATTTATAAACGTGGTGACCTGTTTCGTTATCTTTTTTAGGATAGAAACGCTGTGTGTCAAAGCCCACGATGACAGATGCGTTGTCTTTATATGCTGACAACACGTCTGTTGGAGATTCTTTATAAGTGTTCTTGATCATTTGGAACAATGATAATGGCTGTTTTTCACCATCAATTGTCCATTCTGAACCGAAGATTTTATGACGGCAATGCTCAGAGTTGGCTTGAGCAAACATCATCAATTCGATGTCATGTGGATTGCGACCCAGCTTGTTAAATGCTGCGGTTAAATAATCAATTTCTTCATCTGACAAGGCAAAACCAAATTCAGAGTTGGCTTTAACAAGTGCTGCTTTACCCTGACCTAAAATATCAATGCTATTTAAAGGTTTTGGTTCAGTTTCAACAAATAAAGCTGCAGCATCATCAATATGATTGAACACGCTTTCAGTCATACGGTCATGTAAAACCTGTTTAACTTCATTAGATACTTCAGAAATACCTTTTAAAGTAAACAAAACACCGCGTTCAAGGCGGTGTATCGGAGTATTACAGTTGGCAAAAATGTCAGTCGCTTTAGAAGACCACGGCGAAATCGTGCCTAAACGTGGCGTAACAAGAATCTGAATTTCATCATTTTCCGCTTGGCGGACTTCAAAAGAAGCACCATCGTTTAATAGTTGTAATGCAGATTGATGCTGCTGCTCGTTGAGCGCTTGATCAAACAGATAAATCCATTGACTTTCAATTGATTGAACAGAACTCATTGACGCGAGACGGTTTAAGAGTTGAGTTTTCTTAAAAGAAGAGTGTGCTGGTGCACCGGCCACGATAAACATGCTGATTTTGGCTCCACGGGCAGGTCTTTTGGACCATACCGCCAATGTGACTTAGAGAGAGCGCATATTCTACTGCGTATTGGCAAAATCAGCTAGATAGAAATTCATGAATGTGTCATGTATTCACTCCAGAACATTGCAGAAAACTTTAATTTTCATATAAAAATTTTTAATCACATGAAAATTTTAGGCGATCAGTATCTTGTTTCTAAATATGATTGGAAAATCTGGGTTTAAGTTCAATTCATTATCTTTGAACAAGCATTGCGTAATTCAGCATTTTTTCATCGTTTTATTATGCTTAAAATCTTAGAATTTTTTTTCCTAAATCATTTTTCAATGACTACAAGTTGTTAACAATACCAATAATTAAAAATAGATTTTAGTCGGCATTGGATTCATGAGTGTGGCATGAATGCCACACGTTTCCCATCCCTTGCGCTGCATTTTAAAGCAGTGCTTAAAACTGGCTCAGGATGTTGTGTATGGGAAACAAAAGGTTTTTCTTGCGGACTCAAAATATATTTTGAGATCCTCATTTTGACCTCTCAAAAGTAGAGATATTGCCTATGCAAAGGTATCAAAATCGTAACAATCAAATAAGGCAGTGCTGATTTAAAAAAATCTAATATTGAACATTTTTTGATTCATGAAAGAGATCTCTTGAATAAATGATTGAGCTCAAGCACTAGCACACAGTTCAGTGCATTATCAGAAAGACAAATCATGTCGCCCTGCTCTAGTCGCTTGGACTTTTTTTTGGCATGATGCATTCAGGTCATCACTGAATAATGATAAATGGAACAAATGCGTTGGTTAGAACTGCTTTCGACGGTTCGTATTGGTAGCAAAAAACAAAGTTCAGAACAGGCACGTAGCCCATTCCATAAAGATTACGACCGCATTATTTTTTCACAAAGTTTTCGCCAGCTGAACCGTAAAACTCAGGTTCATCCGCTGACACAGCACGATGGTATTCATACCCGTTTAACCCATTCTCTGGAAGTCTCCTGTATTGGTCGTTCACTGGGCATGCTGGCCGCGGAAAAAATTAAAAATCAACTCCCTGCGTGGATTTCCCCTGCCGATGTTGGGGCTATTATTCAGGCTGCCTGTCTGGCGCATGATATTGGCAACCCACCTTTTGGTCATGCCGGAGAATATGCGATACGTGAATGGTTTGACGATGCCTCACATGGCAATTTTTTAAAAAAACTCACCCCGGAAGAACAGGCCGATGTACGCCAGTTCGAAGGCAATGCCCAAGGTTTACGCTTACTGACAAAGATCGATTATCATCCGAATGACGGTGGCATGCGTCTAACTTATGCCACCTTAGGGGCTTACTTAAAATACCCATGGTTATCTAAAACCATTGCCTCACAAGGTGATCGTCCAGCCAGTCAACGGGCAAAATTTGGCTGTTACCAGTCTGAAAAAGAGACTCTCAAGCAAATTGCTGAACAGCTCGGACTCATCCAGCTGGGTGAATATCACTATTGCCGTCATCCGCTGACTTATTTACTCGAAGCAGCCGATGATATCTGTTATGCACTGATTGATCTGGAAGATGGCATTATCTTAAATATGCTCTCTTATGAAGAAGTGGAACCCGTTTTCCTCGACCTGATTGCAGATTATGGCAGACCAGAAGAACTGTCTATGCCAACCACGACCTGGCAGCAAAAAATTGCTGCTTTACGAGGGCGGGTAATGAAACGGCTGGTAGATGAAGTGACCAGTGCTTTTGCCAAACACCACTTTGAAATTTTATCAGGACAACTCAAAGGCAGTTTATTGCAATATTGTTCCGAAGATATTGAACGCGGTATTGAACGCGCAAAAAATCTGGCGCGTGACAAGATTTTTGAACATCCGCAAAAGGCGGGTCTGGAAATTATTGCCCATCAAAGTCTCCAAAACATTTTAGATGCCTTTATTCCGCTGACCACGCCCCATAAGACCTTGAGCTTTAAAGAACAGCGCTTGATGTCGATGTTACAACGTGCCGGAGTCAATTTTCAAAGTAATCACTATGAAAATATTATGCAGGTGTTGGACATTATTTCAAAATTCTCGGACCATCAGGCCTACAACCTGTCACAAGAGTTACAGGGAAATAAGGCAGGCTTGATCTAATTTTTTCAACAGTTACAGGTTAATATTCCTTCGAATTTAAACAAATTATGCGAGAGCATTTTGCCTTTATGACAAATGCTCTCTACTATGCAACGAACGATAGATAAGTGAATAAATCAACATGATTGGATGTCTTATTGGCGAGGTGTTGGCTTTAGAAGCACCAACAGTATTATTAAATGTAAATGGTGTAGGCTACGAGATCGACACCCCGCTTTCCACATTTTGCCAATTACAAAAAGGCCAGAAAGTTACCCTATGGACGCATTTAGCCGTTCGTGAGGATGCTCAATTGCTCTATGGCTTTTTAAATGCGCAAGAGAAAACCATTTTCCGTACCCTGCTGAAAGTCAACGGTGTTGGTCCTAAAATGGCACTCGGTATTTTGTCGACTTTAAGTGTAGAAATGCTGATTCATACCGTTGAACATGAAGATGTAAATACACTGGTTAAAGTGCCAGGCGTTGGGAAGAAAACCGCAGAACGCTTGATGATTGAACTTCGTGACCGCTTCAAAGCCATGTCTGCTGGCAATGTTCCGACCAATTCAACAGCACCACAAATTCAGTTTACGGGTAATTCTGCCGTCGCAGAAGCCGAAGCAGCTTTACAGTCTTTAGGTTACAAACCTGCTGAAGCACAAAAACTGATTAATGCAGTTAAAGCGGACTTTACTGAAGCCAGCGACATTATTCGCGCTGCATTAAAATCGATGAATAAATAAAAATGTCCAACAATCTTGGATACACGCAGGCGACATGGATGTCGCCGTTAAACTGTGCTACAAGGATGTAGCATCAGTTTAACAAATGGGTTTTGTCACTTTTGCCCAGTCAAAAGTGAAAATTGCCTACACAAAGGCATATAAAACCTAAAAGTTTTTTGAGGCTGTGAATTAATCCACCTCAAATGACCGTAAAGAGATAGATTAAACACATATGCAAGACCGTCTCATCAGTGGTTCTGAAAAACCTGAAGATCATTTTGATCGTGCCATTCGCCCCACTTCCCTCGATGACTACATCGGTCAGCCCGTGGTCCGCGAGCAAATGGAAATCTTTATTGGCGCAGCCCGTGGTCGTGGCGAAGCACTCGACCATACCCTTATTTTTGGTCCCCCGGGTTTGGGTAAAACCACGCTTGCGAATATTATCGCACGGGAAATGGGCGGTAATTTAAAATCCACTTCTGGTCCGGTCCTTGAACGTGCGGGTGATTTAGCCGCGATGCTGACCAATCTGGAAGAAGGCGATGTACTCTTTATTGATGAAATTCACCGTCTTTCTCCTGTAATTGAAGAAATCCTGTATCCAGCGATGGAAGATTATCAGCTGGATATCATGATTGGTGAAGGCCCTGGCGCACGTTCAATCAAACTGGATTTACCACCATTTACCTTGGTTGCGGCCACCACACGTGCGGGCTTACTCACCTCTCCACTACGTGACCGTTTTGGTATTGTGCAGCGTTTGGAATTTTATTCAGTTGCCGACCTGACTCATATTGTGTCGCGTTCAGCATCGTTGATGGATGTTCCGATGACGGCTGATGGTGCACAAGAAATTGCCCGTCGTGCACGTGGCACACCGCGTATTGCCAACCGTTTATTACGACGCGTGCGTGACTACGCCCAAGTCAAAGGTACGGGCGAAGTGACTCAGGAAATGGCACAACGTGCACTGGATATGCTGAATGTCGATAAAGATGGTTTAGACACTTTAGACCGTCGTTACTTAAGTATGCTGCTTGAGCGTTTCGATGGCGGTCCAGCCGGTGTAGAAGCTTTGGCTGCAGCAATGGCGGAAGATTCAGGTACATTGGAAGATGTCATTGAGCCATATCTGATTCAGCAAGGCTATACCATGCGTACTGCACGAGGTCGTATTGCCACCAATATGGCATATTTGCAGTTTGGCATGACGCCGCCTGAACCGAAGTGATAAATGATTTAAAAACAACTTAGGTTCACTAGTATTTCATAGCTTAATTTAAGCAAGCTTTGGATACACGAGTGTGGCAGGGATGCCACACGTTAGCCATCACAACAAGGATGTTGTGTATGGGTAACAAAGGCTTTTGCTTACTTTTGGCCTCTCAAAAGTAAGACTTTGCCTACACAAATGCATTTCAATTTTATTGAAAAATTGTGGCAGTGAAATCTTATAATTTATCTAAGAGGATTCTAAAATTTCTTATAAGCACAAAATCAAAGCATATAGCTGCTGTTTGATTAACAAACTAGCACCACTATAAATAAAGGCCCTAAGACTTAGAAATCACCCTCACCTCTTCCACCAGCATCAACTCACACGCTCCATTCCCCGTATCTTCACGACTTAAAGAACTCCGCCATGTCCATCCATCTTGTGCTTTGACTTCCACTAACTGACCTTTCAAATAAATCAAATCATCTTGATCAATAGCTTTCAGCTGCTTTGCAATCTGTTTTGATGCAGGAATCAAGTGCGTATTGGCACTGTGCGTGGAAATTTCATTGACTGGAATGGGTGGTGCATTTTCATAACGCCAGTAATACCAGCGGTTACTCTGACTGATCGACAACTGTTTATAAACAGCAGGATTGGTCATGTTTCCCCATCCCAAAGCAAAATCAACAGGGCTGAGTTCCGCCTCTCGCCCAAAACTATAATCTTCTCGTGATAAAACCCGAAACTCGCCAGCATATGCTTCAAGATTTTTCATACTATAACCATCAAACTGATGGACTCCTTGAGCTGATTGATAATCAGAAGCCTCTGAAATCCCCTTATCCGGTTTCAGCCAATATGACCACAGGGCAAAACCCAGGGCGAAAATGATGAGATATTTCAAAAAACGGTTCATTTTAAACTCGAATATTTAACCGTAATGCAATGCACCATCCATAGCTTGAATCAAATGAAATCGCTAAGCATAGATTCAAAAAGTTAGTGTTATATACAAATTTTATAAACCCACTTTCACATGAAATACATAATTTTACAATGTAAAAAATCGAATAAAGCCCTTTGAGAACAAACATTAATACTTAATATACCTTAAAAGTATCACCACATACTTAGAGGGTTTTGGTTGAATTTACATCAGTATGCAATCCTAGAGAATCACTTTAACTATTTCAAACTCTTCAGGATTTTCCCTAGATATGAACATGTACAAGCAGATCTCCCTTTGTCTTCCACTTATCTTTTGTAGCCAACTCAGCCTTGCTGACTGGATTGATGATTCCGTTAAAAATGTAGAAGCTCACACCATTAAGCTACGGGAACATATCCATCAGCATCCTGAACTTGGCAACATGGAATTCAAAACTTCTGAGCTGGTACAAAAAGAATTAAAATCTTATGGTATTGAAGTGCGTAAAGGTTATGCCAAAACAGGTGTAATTGGTGTACTGAAAGGTGCAAAACCCGGCCCAGTGATGGCTTTACGTGCCGATATGGATGCCCTTCCAATTGAAGAAAAAACTGGACTGCCTTTTGCCAGTAAAACCAAAGCTATTTATCAAGGCAAAGAAACCCATGTCATGCATGGTTGTGGTCACGATGCCCATACCGCAATGCTGTTAGGTGCAGCCAAAGCCCTAGCAGCGAATAAAGATAAAATTGCAGGGACTGTGGTATTCGTATTCCAACCGGCTGAAGAAGGCGGTGCCGATATTGATAACTTTAGCCAAGGTCATTTAATCGGTTCACGTAAAATGATTGCCGATGGCGCCTTAAATAATCCAAAACCAGAAGTGATTTTTGGCATGCATGTGATGGCGGGTATGCCAAGTGGCAATATTTTATATAAAGATGGCGCAATTCTGAACAGTGCAGATCATTTACGCATTCAGGTTAACGGCAAGCAGGTACATGGTTCCATGCCTTGGCTGGGTCGCGATCCAATCTATGCTTCTTCGCAAATGATCAACAACATGCAAAGTTTAGTCAGTCGTAAGGCAGACTTGACCAAAGGCATGGGCGTGGTGAGTATTGGTAGTATTCAAGGTGGCACAACGGGCAACGTCATCCCAGATCAAGTGAATATGGTGGGCACGATCCGTTCCAATAATGAAGATGTGCGTCAAGGAATATTAAAAGACTTACCGAAAATGATTGAGCACAATGCCGCAGCCAATGATGTTTCTGCAAAAGTGGAAATTGCACCATATGCACCTGTGACAACCAATGACAAAACCTTAACCAAGCTGATGCAACCCACGCTTGCTCAAGTGAATGGCGAAGATAAACTGCATGTGCTGGACAACAATGCCAGTGCCAGTGAAGATTTTTCCTATTATGGTCAGCTTATGCCGTCTTTGTTTGTCTTTGTAGGTGCCACGCCTGCCGATCAGGACATGGCGAAAGCTGCACCTAACCATAACCCTTTATTTATCGTTGATAACGCGACTTTAAAAACCGGGGTAGAAAGCCATGTGCGCTTTATTCTGGATTATCCAAAAGTTGCCGAACAGGTACAGGCCGACTGGAAAAAAGTACAAGCTGCAAAAAAATAAATGACCTTTGTTATAAAAGTGAGCATCCTTTGCTCACTTTTTTATGTCTAAATGTTTTGTTAATGACATAGAGAATAGATTTCATTTGAAACCTTGTGCCATTGGACTCAAATCTCATGATGCTAAACTTCAACGCATTACACAGCTTGACTCCTAGCAATAATAGCGTCACATTCACAGACGCCATATTTAGCTAAAACCCAAGCTTAAAATGCAAAATTGAATCATAAAGCGGGATACAATCATGGCGAATAAATTCGAATTCAACATTCGTGTATATATTGAAGACACTGATGCAGGCGGCATTGTCTATCATGCAAACCATATTCGTTTTATGGAACGTACGCGTACCGAATGGTTACGTGCAGCAGGGGTTGAACATTATTGGCACCAAAAAGATTATCACTTTGTGGTCCATAAGATTAATGTGAAATATTCACGTCCAATCCTCATGGATGACCTGATTACTGTTACAGCGAGTGTAGTTTCGTGTAAAGCGACATCATTTGTATTGCAACAAAATATTTATCGTGGTGAAATCATGCTTGCATCTGGTGAGGTCGAATTGGCATGTATCAGCGTAGACGGCATGCGTCCAACACGACTTCCTGAAGAAATCCGCAAACTAATTCTGAAAGAGTTAGGACAAGACTAAAAAATTTATTGGCACATTGTAACTATGGCAACACAACTAGAATCTTCGCTACACGTATCAGATCTTATTTTACAAGCAAGTCCTGTGGTTCAACTGGTAATGCTGCTGCTCCTTCTGGCATCATTATATAGTTGGTATCTGATTGCCAAGTTACATATGAGTTATAAAAAAGCCCAGGCCGATGATGAACATTTCCAGAAAATCTTCTGGTCTGGCGCCGAATTAAATACCCTCTACAACAACGCCCAGCTCAATTCCAAACGTGTCGGTCTGGAAGATATTTTCTATCAGGGGCTCGGTGAATTTTTAAAACTAAAAAAACGCAATGCGCCTGCTACACAAAGTATTGAAGGAACAGAACGCATTTTGCGAGTTGGCCTCAGCCGCGACCAAGGCAGCTTAGAGAAAGGTTTGGGTGCTTTGGCGAGTATTGGTTCGGTTGCACCTTATGTCGGCCTGTTCGGTACGGTTTGGGGCATTATGAATGCTTTTATTGGCCTGGCAGATGTCGATCAGGTCACATTGGCAACCGTTGCCCCAGGTATTGCAGAAGCATTGATTGCAACTGCGATTGGTCTGTTTGCAGCCATTCCAGCCGTTTTGGCCTTTAACCATTACACTGCAAAAGGTGAAGCTGTCTATTCAGACCGTGCTTTATTTGCTGAAGAAATGGTGGCGCTATTACAACGTCAAACTGTGGGTTCTACACAGGAAAATGACTGATGGCGATTCAACATTCCGGACGCTTTGAGCGTATCAAAAAACCGTTAAAAAGTGATATGAATGTCGTCCCTTATATTGACGTCATGCTGGTGCTTTTGGTGATTTTTATGGTGACTGCACCGATGATCACCAGCGGCATTAAAGTGGATTTACCGCAAGCCAATGGTAATCCGATTGAATCCAAAGATGCCCCGACTATCGTCACTTTAAATAAAGATGGTCTTTATTTTTTAGAATATAAAAATCAGAAAACCGGTCCTGTTGATCTTCCCCAATTGACCAGCACCTTGATTGAGGCACAGGCACAAGCCAAAAAGGATAACAAAGAACTGAATGTCGTCATTAATGGTCATAACACACGTCCTTATGGAGATGTCATGGCATTAATGTCCAGCCTTCAGGATGCCGGTTTAACCCAAGTCAGCTTACTGACTAAACCTCTAGAATAAAGTATGAAAGATTTCATAAAGCCACAATCTAAAGAAAAAACGATTGCGCTTGGATTTACCATTGGTGTCCATGTGGTGGCATTGACTGGCTTACTTTTTCTAGGCATGAGTAAACCGGTCGAACCACCCAAACAAATCAAAATGGTTTTAATTAAACCGGAAGATTTAAAACCTGTGACGCATGAAGTAACAGAGTTTGATGAAACAGCAGACAAAAATATCGCTGAACAGATTATTCAAACGGCTGAACCAAGTGTTGAACCAGCTCCTGTCATTCCAGTTGCCCCACCTATTCCAGCACCAGCAACACCTGATAGCAATAAAGCTGCACAGCAAGCAAAGGCTGCTGCTGAAGCGATGCAAAAAACTGAACAGCAAGCTGCTGAAAATGCTAAAGTTGCCGAAGCAAATAAGTTAAAAGCCCAAGCTGAGGCAGCTAACAAAGCTAAGGCGGATGCTGCCGAGAAAGCCAAGGCAGATGCCGCAGCAAGAGCCAAAGCCGACGCTACTGCAAAAGCCGAAGCAGATGCCAAACGTAAAGTAGATCAGGCTGAACGCGCTAAAGCAGAAAAAGTAAAAGCGGATGCATTAAGAAAAGCGGAAGCTGATAAACAGCGCGCTGAAGCAGCCGCAAAAGCCAAAGTAGATGCAGCTAACAAAGCCAAAGCTGACGCTGCTGCAAAAGCTAAAGCAGATGCTGTCGTAAAAGCTAAGGCAGATGCTGCTAACAAAGCCAAAGCTGACGCTGCTGCAAAAGCTAAAGCAGATGCTGTCGTAAAAGCTAAGGCAGATGCTGCTAACAAAGCCAAAGCCGATGCAGCCAATAAAGCCAAAGCCGATGCAGCCAATAAAGCCAAAGCGGACGCTGCTGCGAAGGTGAAAGCAGATGCAGAAGCCCGTGAACGTGCAGCCGAAGAAGCCAAGGCATCAGCTGCGAAACAAGCCGCAGAAGAAGCTGCAACCAAAAGGGCTGAAGTAAAGAAAATTGCATCAACAGCAAAACGTGATTTTGAAAATAAAATCAAACGTGCATGGGACATCCCTAGTGGTTCATCAGGTCAAAAAGCCACTGCCCGTGTCACTTTAAGTGATAGTGGATCGGTTCAGTCGGTCATTGTCAACTCGAGTGATCCTGACATGAAAGCCAGTGTAGAAGCTGCGGTTCGGGCAGCTGCACCTTATCCGATGCCTTCTGATCCAGATGCACGACGTGAAGCAAGAACATTTACTTCAAGCTTTACGGCAAGATAACCAAAAGCCGCATCAAATTCTGATTGATGTGGCTTTTTTTGCCATTTAAACTAGCCATTCGATAAAAACAGATAAAATTTTATTCACTTTTCACAGTCTTATAACATTTTAGTCATCATGGTGTGCTTCCAATCATTCAAAATCATGCCATTATGTGACACAAGCAAATTCACAATAATTTATATCTTTTAGAGTACGTAGCAGATGATGGAAATGACGCGTAAACATCTACTTTGCCTGACCATTTTGACCGCTTTAAGCCCAGTATTAGCCACGCAATCCTATGCACAATTGCATCTGGAAATTGCCAAGGCACCTGAAGAAGCGCCCAAAATTGCCATTATTCCGTTTAATAATGATCAAAGTCTTTATCCAATCGTCGAAAATGACCTGAACCGTTCTGGTAAATTTTCCAGCGCCTCAAAAAATCTCCCTGCAACAGCCAGCATGAATAATCCAAATGCAGAGGCATGGAAATCTGCGGGTGTACCCTATGTGGTCACAGGCACGGTAAAAGCGACCGACAATGGCAGTTTCGAAGTTCATTATCAGCTCTATGATATCGAAAAACAGCAATATCTATTAAATGAATTATTGACTGTACCTGCTTCACGTATTCGTCAGGCGGGTCACATGATTAGTGATGCCATTTATCAGGCATTGACCGGTATTCCAGGCGATTTCAGCGGTCGTATTGCCTATGTACTGCGTAATCCTGCAACACCGGAACAGCGCTATACCCTGCAAATTGCCGATACCGATGGTGAACAGCCAAAAACTATTCTGACTTCCCGTGATCCAATCCTGTCACCGGCCTGGACACCGGACGCGAAAAAAATTGCCTACGTTTCGTTTGAAACCAAACGTCCAGCCATTTATGTGCAGGATTTAGCTACAGGAAAACGTGAAAAACTGGCCAGCTTCCGTGGTTTAAATGGTGCACCTAGCTTCTCACCGGATGGCAAGAGCATGCTATTCACAGCCTCTATGCATGGCAATCCTGAAATCTATCAAATGAATCTAGATACGCGTGAACTACAGCGTATGACCAATGACAGTGCGATTGACACAGAAGCACGTTATGCTCCAGATGGTAAATCATTTATTTTCACCTCTGACCGCGGCGGTTCACCACAGATTTATAGCTATAATTTTGCCAATACTTCAGCCAAACGTCTGACCTTCCGTGGCGCATTTAATGCCCGTGGTACATTAAGTGCAGATGGCAAAAAAATTGCACTGGTACATCGTCCAAGTGGTAGCAACTATAAAGTGGCGATTCAGGATATCAATACCGGCATTACCAACATTCTAACCTCCACCAGTCTGGATGAGTCACCAAGTTTCTCTCCGAATGGTCAAATGGTGGTCTACGCAACCCGTGAAGGCGCTCGTGGTTTATTGTCCATCATGTCACTGGATGGCCGTTTCCGCATGAATTTGCCAAGTGAACAGGGCGAGGTCCGTGAACCGGCCTGGGCACCTAAATAACAATTTAATCTTATTAATCTAAAGTAATGATAATCATGGAGATAAAGATGAAAGCAGTTCAATTATTGGTTCTTCCAGTTCTGGCAACAGCATTGGTCATGACTGGTTGTGCCAGCCGTAAGCCTGTTGCTGAAATTCAGGCAGGACAAAATCCGAGTGAAGCCACTACCGTAAGTACTGAAGGTTTAAGTGAAGATGCAGCCTTGAATGCACAAAACCTGGCAGGTGCATCATCGAAAGGTGTCACTGCTGCCAATAAAGCATTTTTAGCCAAGCGTGTGGTTCACTTTGACTATGACAGCAGTGAACTTTCAAATGAAGACTATCAAACTCTTCAAGCACATGCACAATTCCTGGTGGCCAATGCCAACTCTAAAGTTGCTTTAACAGGTCATACCGATGAACGCGGTACCCGTGAATACAACATGGCTTTAGGTGAACGTCGTGCTAAAGCTGTAGAAAGCTTCCTGATTACCAACGGTGTTGCTACAACCCAATTGGAAGCCGTAAGCTACGGTAAGGAAATGCCGATTAATGCAGGTCATGATGAAAATGCATGGAAAGAAAACCGCCGCGTAGAAATTAACTATGAAGCCGTTCCCCCTCTATTAAAATAAGGGTTCCAATAAAAAAAGCGCTCAATTTGAGCGCTTTTTTTAAGTTTTTTCAGATTCTTTAGACTCTTCTTTCGGATGTTGCATAGATTCGATCAGATCGTGCTTGTTGAATTTTTTGTATTCAGGTTTAGCTTCGTAATCTTTCCACGCTGCTTTCACTTTCTCGTCAGAAATATCATCTAAATTCATAGCTTCATTTGGCGTTGGAGTCGCATCAAACTTTTGCGTTGTCATAACTGTGCTCCTATTACGTTTTCCATAACCTATAGACCTCAACATAGCATTTTCCACAAAACTTACAAGAGTAAAATCACGACAAATAGTCGAGTTTAATTGTTCTTTTGCTGCGTTCTCATCTAAAATAGTTGCCCATATTCTTTTGATAATTTTTTATCATTTTCTAATTGGAGCTTTCCTGTCATGTCATACCTCACCCTTTCCCAATATTTACAACAACAAAACGGGAATCTTACACCTGAATTGGCTCAAGTTATTGAAACAATTGGCAATACATGTAAAGACATCGATCAATTATTGCAAAAAGGTGCTTTGGCTGGCGTTTTAGGTAGTGCACAACACGAAAACGTTCAAGGTGAAGAGCAAAAGAAACTTGATGTTATTTCCAATGACTATTTAATTGATGCTCTAAAAGTTCATCCTCATGTCGGCGGTTTGGCATCAGAAGAACTGGATGATTTCACGCCTGCCCAAGAAAATGGTGAATTCCTTGTTCTGTTTGACCCTCTTGATGGTTCAAGCAACATTGACATTAACATGTGTGTCGGCACAATTTTCTCTATTTTGCCTGCTAAAAATGCAGTAACTCAAGCTGAGGACTTCATGCAAGCTGGCACAAACCAGGCTGCTGCAGGTTATGTGTTGTACGGTCCATCCACCATGATGGCGCTTACTGTAGGTGCTGGTGTTGTATTCTTTACTTTCGACCCTGAAAGCAAAGAGTTCTTGCTTACTAAAGATGCGATTACTATCGCTGCCGATACTAAAGAATATGCCATCAATGCATCTAACCAACGTCATTGGGAAGAACCCGTAAAACGTTATATTGATGAATTACTTGCAGGTAAAACAGGCCCACGTGAAAAAGACTTTAACATGCGTTGGGTGGCTTGTATGGTGGGTGATATTCACCGTATCCTTTGCCGTAGTGGTATCTTTATGTACCCATATGACACTAAAGATCCGAAAAAAGCCGGTCGTCTACGTTTAATGTATGAAGCAAACCCAATGAGTATGCTTATGGAACAGGCGGGTGGTGCATCTACAACAGGTCGTGTACGTATTCTAGAGATTCAGCCAACGGAGCTTCATCAACGTGTACCTGTGGTGATTGGTTCTAAAAATGAAGTTGATCTCGTAACTCGCTACCATAATTAATTTTTTATAACGGAAGTAAGTCCTGATGACTTGCTTCCGTGGATTTCATCTCCCATGCCTACTATTTTTTTAGAATCAAAAGATAATCCTAAAATTAAGCACTTACGCGGCTTAATTGAGCAAAACTCATACCGGAAAAAACAAGGACAAACCGTACTTGAAGGCACTCATTTGTGTTTGGCCTGGTTAGCTGAAGATAGAAAAATAAAATCTATTTTTACCACCGAACAGGCTTTAAGCCATCCTGATTTTGACCGTATTGCTGAGCAATACCAAGGTGCAGTGTTTGTCATTAGTGAATCTCTCTACAAGGACTTAAGCACGCTGGGTACAACTCTGGCTTGTCTTGCGATTGTCGATTTACCTAGTTCCCGCAATGCCCTGGATTTCACAGCAGACACCTTAATTCTGGAAAATATTCAAGATCCAGGCAATGTCGGTACACTACTCCGCTCCGCTGCTGCTGCCGGTATTCGACAAATTGTATGTACTAAAGGTTCAGCATCACTTTGGTCTCCGCGGGTACTTCGCGCAGGAATGGGTGCACATTTTGCCTTGCAGACATATGAAAATGTTGCACTGGAAGATATTCTGGATCAATTTAAGATTCCGGTATATGTGACCAGTTCACATGAATCAGAAAGCTTATATACCAAGGATCTCACCCAATCTTGTGTCTGGATTTTAGGTAACGAAGGTCAAGGTGTTTCTGAATATGCCTTAGCCCATGCACAAGCCGTTTCAATTCCTCAACCCGGCGGACAAGAGTCGTTGAATGTTGCCATTGCAGGATCAGTCTGTTTCTTCGAGATGGTTCGTCAGCGTTTATAAACTGATCTTTCGTTACTTTATTTTAAACATCACTCGTTGATGTTTAAAAATAGATTACACTAGAAAAATAATATTATTTTTGTCAACCAAACCATTATTTCCAACGTTATGTAAGTATGAAAATGGAAATAATGGTGGGTATCCAATGACAGGATTTTCCATCTCTATGGATTCAGCACCGAAACAGTCTCAGTCGGAAAATTTGAGTACTCTGAAGAGTACGGCTGAACAACGCCTGAAGATTTTTATGCAGGATGTGACTGGACGTGCCTTGGTCATGATGGAAAGTGCGACTCAAGGTCAACAAGGCATCGCCATGGATTTAGTGCAAGAAGCATTTATTTCCTTGCACAAAGCCTATGCCGATAAGT
Source organism: Acinetobacter sp. BSP-28 (assembly GCF_044130285.1). NCBI lineage: Bacteria > Pseudomonadati > Pseudomonadota > Gammaproteobacteria > Moraxellales > Moraxellaceae > Acinetobacter > Acinetobacter sp. BSP-28. Next base: position 33,562 of record NZ_JBIQOB010000007.1, on the reverse strand, counting down.
CGACTGATGAGTGGTATCCCCTGTTTTACACCATTTTAAATCATAAACTACAAGACTGGCGTAGAAAAGAAGTCCGTCGGGCGCAACCTTTTTCTTTTTTCAAGAAGGTCAGCCTGGATGATGACGATATTGAACTAAATGATATTGTCGATGAAAGTACACCTAGTCCATTCGATTTTCTTGATCAAGCGGTAACTGCCGAAGAAATACAAGAAGCAATTGCTCAGCTTCCCGTTCGGCAGCAACAAGCTTTTATGTTACGCGCTTGGGAAGGTTTTGATACACACACGACTGCACAAATTATGGAATGCAGTGAAGGTAGCGTAAAAACCCATTATCACCGTGCTATTCAAGGTCTCCGAGCTTCTTTAGCGCATTTGAATCCATATCGTGGAGGGTCATCCGAATGAAACAAGATGATTTCTTAAAACAAGTTACTTCCAAACTCGATGGACTCGCACAACATCACAAAGCTAAACCTGTTGTGATGAATCATGTCATTGAAGAAATTCAAGCACGAGAAACATCCCGTTATGGGCTTTGGAAAATGTCAGGCTTTGCTCTTGCCGCAGCAATTGCTGGATTCGTGGTGTTGCCAAACTCCATTGAAATGTCAACAAAACCTCAAAATCAGGTTGTGGTTACTCCAAAACTATCGCCGCAAATGGTGGAAGATTTGGAAATGTTAATGGTTTTAGGTGAGGATAAGGTTCCACATGGCAGCTAAAAAATTAGCATTTGCTTTTTGTGCACTCGGATTTTTACAAACCAGTTTTGCTGGTTTCGAACGTTTTTGGATTTTTTCCAAAGATGCTGACACACAAGTTGCAGAAACCTGGGAAACATTATCCGATAGTGAACAACGCGCACTCATCCAACGCTACCAATCGCTTAAAGAAATACCTGAGGCCCAAGGCACAACTTTACAGCAACGTATGGATTGGTTTACCCAGCTTCCAGAGCAAGAAAAACAAAAAATGCGTGAAACCTGGCAAAAAATGAGTAGTCAAGAACGTAAAGAACTGGGTATTCGTATGCAAAAGGCGACACCTGAAGAGCGTCCCCTCATTCGTGAAGAATATATCAGTAAATATTTACAACCCCAAACGATAACCAGTCATTAATAATTTGATTTTATCGCAAAAGATTAAAATCAAAAAAAGCCGCTGAAGTCAGCGGCTTTTTTTATTTCATTCGATAACGTCGATATAAAGTTAAACCTAGAATAGCAAATACACCATACACACCGAATGACCCACCACCACTCGATGATGAATTGGTATTTTTAGCAGTGTTGTTCAAATAAATAGTCGCAGTATTTGATCCCGATCCATCAGCATCATATATTTTATAAGTCACCGGATAATCAAATTGACTGAAATTATTCTTAACTGCAAAATGCAATTTTCCACCATAACATATACTGCTGGCATCATTACCAGGACAAGGACCCTGGCGTTCTGCTGTCATAGTCAACCCAGCTGGTAATTTTTCAATTTGGATTGGAATCTCTTGACCTTGTTTATTTTGATAAAATGCTGGTTTTGCTACAGGTAAAGTAGAGGTTAGACCATCACCATCATCATGGTCATTTTCTAGAGGATTAACCGTTACTTCTAAATTAGAGCTTGAACTAATAGAATAGATATCATCCTTTGCAACAGGTGTAATATTAATAAAGCTTGCCTGTAAAATCCCTGAAGACTGTTTACCTTCACCACCCTTTTCTTTAAGCGTGTATTTACAATATGCATAATCAGAGGTATTAAGCAATTCACCACGTGTGCGATAGATCATGATCTGTTTAAAATCTGCATTCCATTCGCATTTTAAGTCATCCAGCCCACCTTTTAGCACGGCATTACCATCGGTTACGGTAAGTGTACCAATGCCGTAAGGCTCAACCTCAACGGTATAGTTATCGGTATTTAAACTCTTGATGCGATAATCTTCACCCGATGTATCGCTTACCCGCTCTTCTTTGGGAATCGCTAGTACAAATGGGTCAAAATAAATTGCACGGTATTTTGGGTGCTGCTTGGTATATGCCAACAGGTTTTCGTATTGAGCTAACTCCTCTTTGAAGTCATTGATACTGGTTGAGTTTTTAACTCCTGCTTCAATTAATCCCTTAAGCTCGTCAATATTGGACTGATAAAATTCCAATAAACTAATAATCGAGCTATTTTTTAAATCTGTAATATCTATAGCGGATAGATTCCTACGTTCAACCGAACCAATATCGCAACTATTCTTTTTGCTTGGTTCAAGTTGTAGAACCGTATCTAAAAGACGTGCTAAACCACGCTGATCATAATCACTACAACCTGAACGATTGACATCAATTAAATCTGCCGCACTTTGATTATCTCTTGGATAATATAAAGGCAAGAACATATTATAGGCTGATGATTCTGTCATCTTGGACAGTAAGCTAGAAAAACTGGTGCTAGAAACATCTAAATTTTTTGCACTTTCAACCGTAGGGTCTAAAGCAATTTTAGGTAACACACATTGATCTACACCTGTCGCCAGGTTCAGGGCATTATTGCTTGCAACAAAGATCATTTTTTCACTCGGAACACCATTATCCAAGTTATAACGACAAGATTTATCCGAATTATTAAAAGCTAGAATATTGAATGCGAAAACTTTGGCTCCCGATTGATCATATAAAAAGGTACTGTAGGCCGAATTTTCTACGATCGTATTGCTAATAGCTGTTAAAGTTGAATAAGGACTCAAACGATCTAAACCGTCGCTTACTGCCCGTAAAATGCTACCATTGCTTGAATTTGCTATATTTTGTGCAATCGTATTCGCAGATAAGTTTATATTTGCAACACCACAAAAATCTAATGTACTGCTACTTGCGATCGAACCATTTTGAATAATACTGCTTTGAGAAATGGTTACCGCAGGTTTTGTATCTCCTAGATTGCCATAACAATCCATTGCAATAACACTGCCTTTATTGGCCTGGTTACCCTGAATTAAGCTGTTACTTATCTTGACTTCTTTTTCAATATTTTGCGCAATATTATAAATTGCACCACCAGCAATATCTGCCTTCGAATTTAGAATTGCACCTTTATTGAAGCTTAAACTGCCACCGAGCAGTAATGCCCCACCCCGACCATTTTCCGCATAACCTTTTTCAAGTTGAATATCATTGAGCGTTAGACTACTTTCACTTTTACTGGTATTAAAAAGTCTTGAACGATTTTCACCACTAATAATCGTTTTGATCTGCTCAAATGCAGGATATTTTTGCGTCAGTTTATCTTTTTCATCATAGTTAAAACGTGAAACGCCACTAATCACCAAAGCAGATTCCGGCACGAGCTCTGAACTTAATTTATATGTGCCGGTTTCTAGTTGAATCTTATCGGCTACACCATTAAGTGTATTTCCAGCTGTACAACCACCATATCCTATATTTTTTTTCGCAGTAATGATTGCTTCACGCAATGAACATGCATTGCTGTTCTCACCATTTTCATCTGCAAATGTTGTGACTTTAATGGTTTTATCCTCCGCTGCCATTAATGACATAGCGGATAAAACCATAACGCAGAGCAATCCTTTTTTATAATTGTGCATTACTTTTCCCTATTTTTTATTTTTTATAATGACGTAGACCAAGCAGACTTAATAAAGCCAATAAATTCAACAGCCCGAATGCCCCACCTGATGTTTTGACGCTCTTGCTATCCATAGCATTGTTTTGTTCTTGCACCATATTTGCACTAAGCACCAGATATTTTTTATTTTCATTAAAACGTGTAGAAGATGTAACGACACGCAGTTCAAAAATATCCGCACCGCGCCAACTACCATTTGGCGTGTAAATCAAATTACCATCAATATCTAAAGTCAGTGTACCTTTGCTCTTCGTTAAGGTTTGATCAACATATACACAACCATCTTGCCATTGTTCACCCTCAGGATGTTTGCCCAATAGTGCTTCACATTTTTCTTTCGGATATAAGTCACTGTCACCCAAATATTGCAGGATATTGATTTTCGCTGTTTCACCAACTTTTAAATCTTGACCAATACGTGCAATAGTAGTGGGTACAATAATTTCAATAGCACCGCGGTCACACCAACTATTATCATTGGTTCGGCTCTTTTCACGCTGATCCAATCCTTCACAGATCACTTGTTTATGCCCAGTGTTTAAATCGACACGCCCTTTATTTAAAATGAGCGTATCAAACATGTTACTTGCACTAAGTAAAATACGTGGCCGTATATATCCTAAAAAGGCATCCTTCGGTGTTGCATAAGGACAAAGTAAGGCTTCTTGGTCTGCAATGAGTGATTTGCAACTGCCCTCACTACTGTCTCCTGCAAAGACTTTATTTCCAGTCCAAAATTCATTCGGATAATTAACATCCCCACTTGTACATTCAGAGCTAACCAAGTTGTTTTGCAAAATACTTTTATCATCGCTACTAAATTGGCAATTACCATTTGTTCCGGCTGGATTACCAATTACAATACTGTTAGCCATATAGCCTTGAGCATTTGGTGCTTCAAATTGCACCCCTGCGGTATTTCCAACAATGGTGAGGTTATTTAAGCCTATCCCATCCCGAATATTCACAGCATAGCCCGTGTTATTCACAAAGGTACTGTTGGTAATCATATTTATAGTAGAAGGAAAGGTCAGTTTAGAGGGATCTACAATATTCTTTTCGCTAAAAACATTGGCAGTGCCCGAAGTGGTTTTATTATTTTTAAAAACAACATTCGTGATGGTGAAATTTGGACGTTGGCTGTATAAAACACCACCACTCATCGCCTGGTTATTTTCAATCAAACTATTACTAATCGATACACGACTACTATATATGTCGTCATCGGGATACTCACCTACGTTATAAATAGCTCCCCCTAAATGCGCTATTCCTCCCGTGAATTTTACATATTTTAAGACCAGGTTTTCATTATTATATAAAATACCGCCGCGATCGGCACAGACACTCTTTTGACAGCCTTCAAGACTGACTTCTTGTATGTTTACCGTAACTCGCTCTTTGGCATTGTCATCAATATTAAAAATTTGATCTTGGCCTATCATACGAATAATGGCGTTATTTAAACCGGCAACAGCAGTTTCACTGACGTTGGTTTCATAATAAGTTTTTAAATTCAGTGCTGATGTAATATTAATTTTACTTGTCAGAGTATAGACTTTTAATTTATCTAAAAGAATAGTGGAGGTAGAGTTTGCTCCGCCACAGCCCAAATGACCTGCTTCAGGTAACCCCTGATTAACGTATTCTATTGCTTCACGTAATGAACATTCCTTGTCATTTTTTCTAGTATCTTCAGTCGTATTTACGATAATGTCGGCACTATAAGCATGTCCTGCAAAGCATAACATCCCTATACCTATGCTCCGTTTGAGCATATTACTCTCCTTATATTCTTTAATTTTTTTTATTCTTTAGTTGCAATATCCCTGCAACATCGAACTATTTTGCTGTACTTTGTCACAGCTTGAACAATTTCTCAAGATTTTTTATTGTTTACCGATATTCATCAATTAAGGCATAAATTTGTCTTAAATTGGCATGACTGATTCTGGTTTTCTCCCCTTTTAACAGTTGAATAAGCTGTTCTAAAGTTTGCAGTAAAACCGAAGTTTGATGAGGTCCATGGGCCAATAAATAATCGATAATCTGCTGGTCAATATGAATTCCCCGACGCGACAACACCGAGTTTACCAATGCATAACGGTCAGCATATAAACTCCCCGAGGGTACCTTCACACTGACTGCCTGGGTCAAGCGTGACTGTAAATCTGGAAGCTCAAGTTTCAATTCAATAGGAGCCATACGGGACGAAAAAACCAGCTGCCCGCCCCCTTCATTATTGTAATTAATTAAGTGAAAAACTGCTTTTTGCCAATGGGGAACACCGCTAATCGCTTCAATATCATCGAGTGCTACCAGATCATATTGATCTAATGAGGTAATTGCTTCAGTAGGCGCATCCAGCAATTCAAGCAGTGAAACCTGAATTGCAGACTTGCCAATTTCCAGATAGGAATCACAAATAGCAGAAAGCAAATGACTCTTGCCAGATCCCGCCCCACCATAGACATAGAAGCGGTTCATTAAACCGGCATGTAGTTGTCGAACTGCATCGATCACATGCCCCCATCCCGGCCCAGAAAAATCGCTAATTCTGGCATCCAGTTGAGGTTCAATATCGAGTTGCAGTTGACGCATATATAAGCTTTAACCTTAAGGTTCTTTATTGTCTATCAGTTCAATCTTACTCGATTTTTCAGCATCTTGCAGATTTTTTGCTGGATGATTTTTTAGCTCAACTTCCACATCCATTTGCTCGCTTTCAATTGAAACCGATCCTATATCTGTACTCTGTATTACCACTTGAGGTTGTCTATAAATACGGCTCTTTTCATAACACTCTCGTGCGTGACGCAACAGGACAACGATGATGGCAGCTACAGGCAAAGCAATCAGCATTCCCAAGAAGCCGGCCAGCTGAGCACCCGCCAATACTGCAAATACTACAGCAACTGGTGATAGGCCAATTTTATCACCTAACAGGAAAGGTTGAAGAATATAACCTTCTACCATCTGCCCCACCATGAACACCACAACCACCAAGGCAAGATGGGTCCAGTCCAGACCAAATTGAAATAGTGTTGCGATCACAGCGGCAATAATCCCCACTGCAAAACCCAGATAAGGAATAATACTGGCCAGACCTGCAATCATGCCAATAATCAGACCGACTTCAAGTCCAATCATTTGCAAACCCACTGCATAGACCACGCCCAGCAAGAACATCACCAAAAATTGACCTTTAACAAAAGCACCTAAAACACTGTGACATTCACTGACAATATTCAAAGTTGCCTTTTCATAAGGACGTGGAATCAATCTACGGAAACTGTCCAGCATGCGGTCCCAATCCAGCAGGAAATAGAAGGCAATAATTGGAATTAATATTATTGTTCCACCAATTTGAATAAAATTCAGACCAGACTGCGCAACCTTCAGCACAACCGCCTGAATACTGTCTGCACTATAATTGGTTTGAATGTAGTCCATAATGGCTGAGGACATCTGCTCGGTATCAATTTCCATTGGCACCAAATTAAATGTATGCGACAACCAAGGCAGGAAAGTATAGTTCACCCAGTGAATGCCTGCAGGAATACTGGTTTTTGCATACATCAGCTGTTTCCAGACCAGTGGAGCCAGATACCACATTGCCCAAGTCAATACCACTCCAATCCCTATAAACACCACACTAATCGACAACCAACGCGGCAAACCGATACGATGTAACTTATCTACTAAAGGACTAAACAAATAGGCAATTAAAAATGCCCCTATGAAGGGTAATACCACCGGTTTAAGCAGATACAGAACCCAAAGGATAAATGCGATTGCTGCAAGTATAAAAATGCGTCGTGAAGTGCGATCGACCATAGAAACTCGCCTTTTTTCGGTTTATTTGTTCTAGACAGTAAAATATTTTAATAAAGATAGCATTTTAGCGCATAAATAACATAAGAGTTTCGTATATTCGGGTATAATCGCGGCGCGAATGCGGAGACTTCATTATGAGCAACTCAACTTCCCCTAACACTGGTTTAAGCTATAAAGATGCGGGTGTCGACATTGAAGCGGGCGACGCACTAGTCGATCGTATCAAATCTGTCGCAAAACGTACTTCTCGTCCTGAAGTAATGGGCGGACTAGGCGGCTTCGGCGCACTTTGTAAAATCCCTAAAGGTTATGAAGAACCTGTTCTCGTATCTGGCACAGATGGTGTTGGTACAAAATTACGTTTGGCATTGAATTTGAACCGTCATGACACAATTGGTCAGGACTTGGTAGCAATGTGTGTCAACGATCTTCTTGTATGTGGTGCAGAACCATTATTCTTCCTCGATTACTATGCGACAGGTCACTTGAATGTTGACGTAGCAGCAAACGTAGTAACTGGTATCGGTAAAGGTTGTGAGCTTGCTGGCTGTGCATTGGTTGGCGGTGAAACTGCTGAAATGCCAGGCATGTATGAAGGTGAAGATTACGATCTTGCAGGTTTCTGCGTAGGTGTAGTTGAACAAAGCAAAATTATTGATGGCTCAAAAGTTAAAGCTGGTGACGTTTTAATTGGTGTTGCATCATCTGGTGCCCACTCAAATGGTTACTCTTTACTTCGTAAAGTTTTAGACGTTAAAAACGTTGATCTTACTCAAATTGTAGATGGTCGCCCACTTGCTGATACAGCAATGGAACCAACCCGTATTTACGTTAAACCGATTCTGGAATTGCTTAAACAGGTTGATGTGCATGCTATGGCACACATCACGGGTGGTGGTTTACCAGGTAACTTGCCTCGCGTACTTCCAAACGGTGCTCAAGCTATTGTTAATGAAGCTTCTTGGCAATGGCCAGAATTGTTCAAACTACTTCAAAAAGAAGGTGGTGTTGAGCAATTCGAAATGTACCGTACATTTAACTGTGGCGTAGGTATGGTACTTGTTGTTGATGCAAGCGAAGCTGACAAAACTGTTGAATTGTTAACAAGCCTTGGTGAAAAAGCATGGACGATGGGTCATATCCAGGACAATGCTGAATCAGTTGAAGGCGCTGATGAAAAGATTCGCGTAATCTTTGCTTAAGAACTGCACATGATCAAAATTGCTGTCCTTGTTTCAGGTAGTGGAAGTAATCTGCAAGCTCTGATTGATGCCAATCTTTCAGGTCAAATTGTCGGGGTGATTTCCAATAAACCTGAAGCATATGCTTTAGAACGTGCTGAAAAAGCGGGGATTAAAACCGCCGTTATTGAACACAAGCAATATCCTAACCGTGAAGCCTTTGATGATGTGATGCATCAACAATTACTTGATTGGGATGTTGATCTGGTCGTACTTGCAGGCTTTATGCGCATCTTGAGTGCCAAGTTTGTCAAAGCCTGGGAAGGGAAAATGCTCAACATTCACCCGTCCCTGCTGCCGTACTACAAAGGCATGCATACCCATCAACGTGTACTTAACACTGGTGATGTACTACATGGCTGTACGGTTCACTATGTCACTGCTGAACTGGATGCAGGTCAGGCACTTGCACAAGGTGTGCTGAAAGTAAATCTGCATGATAATGCTATTTCTTTAGCAAATCGTGTTCATGTACTTGAACATTTAATCTACCCGCAAGTTGTGGAATGGATTTGTACAGGCGCAGTTCAGCATAGCGAACACGGTGTGCTTTATCGTGGTCAGACAATGAAAGAACCTGTGCAATTCTGTAAGTTTTAAAGATTGTTACATTATAAAAAAACGCATCTTCGGATGCGTTTTTTTATTGCTTATTTTTTACTCAAAAACCGACACAGAAATTACGCTGACTGCTGTTGAATCAATTGCTTAATTAATTCTACGGTCTCTAGCGGCTTTTCAAGTGGAAACATATGACTTCCCGGAACAACCGTATACGGAATACCAAACTTCTTTTTCGCTATTTGCGGAAAGCCACGCCCAATAAATGGCCCTTTTTCTGCAATCAGCTGTTGAACTGGCACCTGAAGTTTCGTCTGCGGTAGCCACCATAACGATGGATTGGTTCTAAAGATATTCACCTCATCCATTTTGGAAATGGTCAACTCCACACCGCCTCGCACCTTGTCTTCCGTTAAAGCATGGTCGATATAGGCTTGGAAACAGGTTTCATCAAAGTATTGATAAAAGCCTTTAGAACGCAGCAGTTCAGCTGCCTGTTCACGACTTTCCCAATGATCTCTGCGACGTAAGGATAAAGATGCCGGCGACATCTTATCTACGGCTTTCAGCTTGAAGGTTTTAGCCACATGCAGAGCAAATGCTTCTTTCCCCATAATTAACGGTGGATCAATCATAATGACCTGTTCAAACAGATCAGGACGCTTTAAGGCTGCCTGAAAAGTCAGCACTGATCCCAAAGAATGACCAAGACCAATCACTTTGCGTCCATTGGCTTGACGCACAATACTGTCTATCACCTGATTGGTCAGACTGTGCCAGTGATTGTCTATGGGATAACGCTTGTCCGGACCAAGCAAGGGCACATAAATAATGTCATATTCATCTTTCAGTCCATCAAATAATTTTTGATAAACCTTCGATGGCACGCCATTGGCGTGCGCAAAGTGGATTACTGGTTTCATTGCAGTTTTGTCGTTTGTTCAGATTGGACTTGCTGTGAAATAGAGCTGGCAAAACCCTGTCCAATTGAACTTCCCATACGTCCTAGTACTGAATCGAAAGGATTATATTCAATGGTATAATTCACCGCTTTTTCCAGTTTCAGTTCTCGTTTCAAACTATTTAAACTGCCGGTACGGTCTGCAATACCCAGTTTCACAGCCTGTTCACCAGTCCAGAACAAACCTGAGAAAATTGCAGGATCATTCGACTTCAATTTTTTACCACGGCCCTGTTTCACGGCATTGATAAAGTGTTCATGCACATTATCCAAAACCCCTTGTACATGGGCTTTTTGAGCAGGATCTACTGGCTGTGTCATTGATAAAAGTGCTTTGTTTTCGCCAGATGTCATAGTACGGTCTTCAACACCTAATTTCTGCATCAAGCCATTTACCCCATAGTTTGGCATGATCACACCAATAGAACCCACCAGACTGGATGGATTGACAATGATCTCATCTGCTGCTGAAGCAATATAGTAAGCACCTGAGGCACCGGTATCACCAATGATTGCATACAGTTTTTTGTCTGCATGAGCTTTTTTCAAATATTGAATTTCCTGCCAGATTTCATCAGATTGAACAGGTGACCCACCTGGTGAATTAATATTTAAAACCACAGCTTTACTTTGTTTATTTTCAAAGGCTTTCTTGAGTGCCTTAACTGTATCCGTGCTATTTACACTTTGCTTGTCTGCAGCAATAGTACCAATAATATCGACTACGGCAATATGCGAACTGGTCGTTGCCGTTGGATCTGTCGTAGATGTACTGCAGCTTTTAGCCATGAGTACCAAAATAAAAAGAATATAAGCAAAAGTTAGAAATTTAAAAAAGATGCCCCAACGACGCGCACGGCGCTGCTCTTCTACAGAAGCTAAAACGGCTTTTTCTAAAATATGCCATTCTTTGCCAGTTATATTTTGCGAATTATGTTGTGTATTTTGAATTTCATTTTCTGGTTTTGGTGGCCAATCGGACATGGAAAACAATCCACTGTTGAGTTAAATTGGACTCATTATATACACTGATCGGGTTAAATCTGTCTAAATTATCTGTTTTCCCTTATAATAAATTTATCTTTTCCATTCATGATGCAATTGACAATAAAACAATGACCGATCGAAGCTCCCAGAATACAACATATCGTCTTTTGCAGTTTATTAGCCGACAACCTATTCAAATTTCTCGATTTATAGCTCGTAGTTTAGCTGGTCTTGTCAATGCTCTTAAAATTTCCAAAACTTCAGAAACCATTCGGTTGAATTTAAATATTGCGCTGCCTGAACTGAGCGATGCAGAACGGGAAAAAATTACGGCTCAAGCCATCCGTAATGAACTGATCTCTTATTTTGAGTTCTTCAGTATCTGGGGTTCCAGCAATGAAGCCAATCTTGCACGCATTCACAAAGTACATGGTAAGCAGCTGCTTCTGGATGCACTTGCAGAGAACAAAGGTGTGGTTTTAATTGTTCCACATTTTGGTACCTGGGAAATCATGAATGCCTATCTTGCCCAATTTACCAAAATGACCATCATGTACAAACCGGTAAAAAATGAAGCAGCCGACCTGTTTGTCCGTAACGCGCGCAGTCGCGAACAGGCAACTTTAGTGCCTACCGATGATTCCGGAGTTCGTCAGATTTTTAAGGCCTTAAAACAGGGTGGTACGACGGTTATTTTGCCAGACCATACTCCAAACGTTGGCGGAGAAATGATTCCTTATTTTGGACTACCCTTGGCCACTAGTAATTTAAGTGCCAAACTGATTCAAAAAACCAAAGCCAAAACATTGTTTTTATATGCACTGCGTAATGATGACCAGGGTTTTGATTTACATATTGAAGCGATTGACGAACGCATTTATACGGTCGATCCCAATCAGGGTACAGGCATTATTTTTCACGCCATTGAAAACCTGATCCGCCGTTATCCTGAACATTACCATTGGAGCTATAAACGCTTTAAAGCCAATCCTGAATTGGATGGACTGTATTATCTCAATAAAACAGAGGCCTTAGAACTGGTTGCTAAAGTCCGTGCAGAGACTGCAGCTCAAAATACAGCAATTCCAGTAGAAAATGATCAGGTCGTCTTATAATTAAGCATCATGATTTAAGCCTTGCTGCTGCACGTTTTAACCATTGCCTTTGTTCACGCACATAATGTAAGTGCATCTGTCCATTGGCCTGTCTGTTAAATTGAATACTGCCTTGCTCTACTGTGCTCAATACAGGAATATCCAGCTGCTGTAGACGCTGCAGTGTCATTTGACTTGGATGTCCATAACGATTATGAAAGCCTGCCGATGCGATCACGACTTTCGGTTTTAATTGCTCTAAAAAAGCATAAGCTGAACTATGCCGACTGCCATGATGTCCCAAAACCAGCACGTCGACTTTTAAATCCGGATAATCCTGCAGAATTTGATATTCGGTTTGCCAGCCGGCATCTCCCATCAGTAAAAAATTTTGATAGGGTTGGGCATTTTTTACCTGTAAATAAATCACACAGGACATTTCATTTTTCTCAGCTTTGGCATAGGTCAAATTTTCGGCTTTAGGTGACAACACGGTCATTTTAACGCGATCACTCCACTGCCAGTTTTGCCCTTGATGACAATAATCAAACTGGCTGGAATCAGCGACTTCAAGCTGTTCATTTGAATAGACTTGCTTGATGGGTAACTGATGTTTGATCGACTCATAGCCCCCTTTATGATCCTGATCTAAATGGGTCAAAATCAGCTGATCCAATTGATCCACGCCCTTCACCAATAAAAAGGGCAAAATGATTTGCTTACCGATGCTAAATTTACTTTCATCATAATTTCCACCCATATCAATCATCAATGTTTGGTCTTGATCGCGGACAAAAATCGCCTGTCCTTGCCCAACATCCAATACATTTAACTCAAATTCGTTTTTACTGGCATCCAGGGTGATTAAAGGCATAAAACACAATACTGACCAGGCTTTCGGCAAAACAGGGTGCGGTAAAAACAGAATCATCAAGCCCAAACACATACTGAGCCATACAGCAAAGGTCATGGCAATCGGTTGTAATGTCGGGGCAAACAACCAATCTAAAAGTTGCAGCAACAGCAGCAACGCTACAAGACACAGATCATTAATTTGAAAAACCAGACTCCCCAAAGGTTCAGCAATGAAATAGCATAGCGCTGCAAGCAGATCCAAAGGGACAATTACCAGACCAATCCATGGGATGGCGAATAAATTGCTCAATGGCGTAATCCATGCCATCTGTTTAAAAAACAGCATCATCAGTGGAAATAAAGCCAAAAATATTTTCCACTGCGATTCAATTAAAAGTTTCAGCTGCATTTTGAGATATTGTGTTCTGGTCTTTAGCTCATCCGTGCCACTTTTCTGCTGCACCGTCTGGTAAATGCGTAGCAACACAAAACATGCACCATATGACAGCCAGAACGCGGCTGACAAGATACTAAAAGGATCAAAAATTAACAGGATAGATGCACTAAAAAGCAGAATATTAAGCGGCCTTACCTTTTGTTTGAACAAGACAAATACACTTATTAATAAACAGCTAAACAGTGTTCTTAATGCCGGAATTTCAAAGCCGACAAATGCACAGTACAGTACTACACTCGCGCAAAAAGGCCATATCAGCAGATATTGCTTTGGCCATTTTAAATAGAGCTGTGGTCGATAACGACGAATGAGCTGATGTAAACTCCAACACAGCAGTACGGCAAAAATCAGCACATGCGGTCCAGAGATCGCCAGTAAATGACTCATGCCAAAGCGCTGAAACAGTTGCTCGGTTTCAAAATCAAGTAAACTTTTATCCCCGGTTAATAAAGCCAGCATCAAACCTTTATGCTGCACGGGCTGCTGCTTGATAAAAGACCGTAATGCTAAACGCTGCTGTTCAACCCAAAGCTGAATCTGATTAGAAACAGAATCTTGTTGTCTTAGGTATTGTCCATGTCCCAAAGCAGCTACCTGCTGTGCTGACAACTTTTCTATTGCAGATACTTTAAATCCAGACATGATATTTTGCTGGATATACCATTTCTCCTGATCAAAGACACCCTCAGTGGCATAACTATGGGCAGGTAGAATTTGACCATGCAGACGGTAATATTGACCTAACTCAAGTACTGAAGATGAACTTGTATCTGCTGCATTTTTTAAAAATGCCTGCCATTGCACCACTTCTGTATGGCGGTTCAGTACCTGTATTTTTTGCTGGATGGTCTGATCGCCTTCTTCATTCAGGTTTTTAATATAGACAATCACTTCACCCTGTTCAATCTGCTGCTCTCGAAGCTGTAAACGCTCATTCAGTTGATGATCCGCATAGCTATAGCCCAGTGTGATCCCCAGACTTAGTCCCACACAAAACTGTAAAAGTTTGAAAGATAGAGAATGAATCTGTTTTAAAACAGTCAACTTTAAACAGCATGACAGGATAAAAAGACCAACACAGGGCATCCAGAAGGACTGCAAGATCGGGAAGGTTTGTCCCATTGTGGCAATACCCAGCACCCAGCCGATACATATTATTTGAATCATTGTGATTATAATTTTTTTATTTTTGGCAATATTAAAGCCCACCGGAGTGAGCTTCAATTAATTTTTTAATTTATCGATCAGTGTCTAGCCATTTATGAAATATCAACAAACCCTTAATCATCAATCCAGACACCGTCTTGCATATGCAAAATCGAATCGGCAGTTTGCGCCAACTGTTCATCATGGGTCACAATCAGCATCGCCATATTGAACTCATCACGTAATTCACTGAGCAGTTCAAAAATTTTCACTGCGGTTTTACGGTCCAGGTTACCTGTCGGTTCATCTGCCAGCATCAGTTCCGGCTTTGCCACCAGTGCACGTGCCAAGGCAACACGCTGACGTTCACCGCCAGACAGCTCACCCGGTTTATGCGTCATGCGATGCGACAGCCCTACCCGATTGAGCAAGTATTCAGCCTGCTCTTTAGACTGTTTATAGGTCGTTCCTGCACGCAGCATCAGCGGCATGGCGACATTTTCCAGCGCAGTAAACTCCGGCAACAGATGATGGAACTGATATACAAAACCCAAATGCTGGTTACGTAAATAGCCACGCTCAGCTTCACCTAAATTATCAAAGCGCTTGCCATTTAAAAAAACCTGTCCCTCGGTTGGACAATCTAGACCACCCAACACATGTAACAAGGTACTTTTACCGGAACCACTGGAACCGACAATAGAAACGAACTCGCCTATTTTGACCTGTAAGGATAAATTTTTAATAACCTCGACCGTGGTTTTGCCATCAGTAAAACTTTTCGAGATATTTTTCGCTTCGAGGACAAGATTACTCATAACGTAAAGCCTCTGCTGGTTGAGTTTTCGCAGCACGCAGTGCCGGGTAAATCGTCGCAAGGAAACTTAAACCCAATGACAGGCTCACAATCACCACAACATCTTGCCAGCGTAAATAAGATGGTAAGTAATTAATGAAATAAGCATCAAACAGGTTCAAACCCAATGTGGTATTTAACCAGCCAATAAAGCCACTAATACTTGAAGCAAAGATAATCCCCAGAATGGCCCCGGAAACGGTACCGATCACGCCAATGATAGTGCCCTGTACCATAAAAATTTGGGTAATGGTTGCCGGTGAAGCTCCCAGAGTACGTAGAATGGCAATATCGGATTTCTTGTCGGTCACGACCATCACCAATGATGACACGATATTAAATGCAGCCACCAGTACAATCAGGAACAGTAGCAAGCTGACCATGGCTTTTTCCATCTGAATCGCACTAAACAAATTACCGTGAGTAAAGGTCCAGTTCGATGCATAGAAATTGCTTGGCAGATCTTTGACAATATCATCAGCCACTTCAGGAGCAAGGAAAATATCATCCAGTTTTAAACGGACACCTTGAGCACCATCCGGCAAGCGCAATAAAGTTGAAGCATCATTCAGGGCGATATAACCCATCATCGAATCCACTTCAGCACCAATACTGAAAATACCGACAATTTTAAAACGCTTGAAACGTGGCACTACCCCTGCAGGAGACGGCGTTGCCTCAGGAAGCACCAAAGTAATATTGTCGTTTAAACCCAGACCTAGTGAATCGGTCATTTGTTTGCCTAAAACAATGCCAAATTCACCTTTTTTCAGGCTATCAATACTCCCGGCAATCATGTGATTTTGGATAATTGACACTTTCTTTTCGTATTCAGGTTCGATGCCCGTGACCATAATTCCGGCCACTTGCCCCTGTGCAGTCAGCATGCCCTGTAACTGGGTAAATGGCGCTACGCCTTTGACATGCTCATGTTGTTCAACTTTTTTTGCAAGTTCTGGCCAATTTTTTAATATTTGTGTTGAAGAAACAGTAGCTTGAGGTATCATTCCCAATACACGGTTTTTCAGTTCTCGGTCGAAGCCATTCATCACAGATAATACTGTAATCAGTACAGCCACACCCAGGGTGAGACCGATCATAGAAACCAGAGCAATAAAAGAAATAAAGTGGTTACTACGCCGTGCGCGAGTATATCTCAACCCTATGTACAGCGAGATTGGTTTAAACATACCATTTAGTCCGAGGAATAATTATGGAAAATTTACAGCATCAAAGCGGCAATATGGAACGCCGCGTTATGTCGCGTATCGATGCTGCCTTGCGAATTAATTATCAGATTATCTCTGATGATGTCGCGCTTAATGACCCTTATGATCCTAACTTTGTGCTGCCCCGCTATTTTCTACTACTCGCAGAATTAGATCAATTTGATCACGCAGTAAACTACGAATTAGAACAATTAACTGAAAAAGATCAACAAATTGCTAGAATATTATCCTTATTCAACCAAAAATTAAACCTTATTACCGGCTCTTTGTACGATGCAATTGTACAATCCATGTTACCAATCCCGGAACATGTCAATTTTTCCGAAACAGGTTTCAGCTTCTTTAGCGAGCGTCCTATTCAGGAAGGAACCTATATCCACGTCACGCTCAGCCACCCTGAAAATTTCTTCCATATTGCCGCAACTGCACAGGTGGTCTATAGCCGTGAGGAAGATAACGGTAAGTTCCGTACTGGAGCTTATTTTATTACCTTACACCCACAAGACCGGGTAAAACTTGCCGAATGCGTCATACTCAACAAAAAAGATTAGCGATTTAACTGTTAGACTTGATCTTAGTGGCGAGATTTTGGCTCGCCTTAAGATCACGATAGAAATAAACAAACAGGCCAAATAATAAAATAAAGGCGCCGACAAAAACCATCACTGATAATTTTTCATCATTCAGCAGTGCTCCAAACAGCATGGCCAACATGGGCGTCAACACAGTGGTCAACGATAAGGTCGTCGCCTTAATATTCTGTACCAGTTTGAAATAACAGAACATTGCCAACAGTGATGCCATAATCACCGCATAAAATAAACCGATTAATGCCTTGGTATTAGGGATATGATCTGGTGCATGCTGCCAGATAAATGGCAACATGCTCAGTGCAAACAGGCTGGAGACCAGAATGGATCCCGTCGCCTGAGCCATGGGTTGCAGCGGTGCATTGACCTTTTTGACCCAGAAAATGGATGCGCAATAGATAAATACACTGATCAGCATCAGTCCTATGCCCATCGGCTGGACCTGGTGGTCACTGCCACCCAGACAGATAATGCCTAGCCCCAATACTGCAATGCACATCCCCATCCATTGCAGGCGATGGAGTTGAATATTAAAAGCAAAACGGCCGATCAATCCAGTCATAATCGGTGCCAAACCAAACATCAAGGCAATAATGCCTGAGCTTAAATAAGCCGTGGCTAAATAGGTAAAGATTTGCGAACCAATAAAACTACAGGCACCGGCAACATAACTATGCAGGGAAATGGCATCGAGCGGCAAGTTGGTTTTTAATACCACCAGCACGCCCAGGGCTAAAGGTAAGGCAATGAAAAAGCGTAGTGTCAAAGCCCACAAACTATGGATGTCCGAAACACTCCAGACAATTGCCAGTGGCGTGGTTGCCCAAATAAATACCAATAAGGCATAAGTGGACATGATATTGGTTTTTGACGGCATGATGAGCTCAGATTATGGTGCAGTTTTACGTTTCTGTTTCTGAATGGTTTGATCCAGTGAACTGGAGAATTCACGTTTATCCCGTTCAGAAATCGGTGGTGGACCACCCGTATTAACACCAGCTCCGCGTAATGAATCCATGAAGTCACGTAAATGCAGACGTGCTTTGACATTGGCCGTGGTATAGATTTCACCGCGAGGATGAATGGCAATCCCACCCTTTTCAATCACTTGTGCAGCCAAGGGAATATCTTGAGTCATGACAATATCATGCTCTTTCATGCGCTCTATGATTTCTTTATCTGCAGCATCTGCCCCACTCATGACCTGAATGGAGTTAATCCGTACCGATGGGGTAATCCCCACATTTTGATTGGCGACAAAAGTTACTTCCAGCTGATAACGATCAGAAGCGCGAATGATCACATCACGCAGGATTTTAGGTAATGCATCGGCATCCACCCAAAGTTTAAATGGCAGCACACCACATCCATAGTCAAAAAAGAATAGCCCGTAGTTTAGCAAATTCCATGTGACAGGAGGATGGCTAAATCCATCCAGCTGAAGTGCTGTTTTTAGCTTTCAGCAAGATGTTCAGGGTTGCCATAGTAAAATTTCAGATTTCATCGCATCCAGATTCAGGATTTTTAGAACATTTCACCGACTTTAATGGTTAAATTTAGCCCTTTGACTTGAAATTTAACAATAACCCTCGATTTAATAGATAAATACAACCCAACATCAATTGTGAATATGAAAAATCAAAATAGACCGGAAATGATCACCATTGAAGATCAGAACTTTGGCAGTCATGTCGAACATTGGAATCTGCTCACAGAAAATCCGGCTACAGATGTACCTAAGTGGCTGGGTCTGGCCCTTGATGCACCGGTTATGCCGATGGGTTTGTGTAAACAAGAATGCGATATGGATGAATCAGCCTGGCTGATTCAGGGACCTAAAAAAGCCAATGTACAAATGACTCAAGTCATTGCAGTTGAAAATAACAAACCCCAAGCGGTCAAGACAGCCTTTCCAAGTTTTGAAAGCCCTTACAAAGTCAATGCCACCATTGAACGGATTATCACCTGTAAATCCAACACTCAGGCGGTACTGCGCTTGAACTTGGGAGCCAATACTATTGTCTATGCCTTTGACACGTTATATAGCGTCAATCATGGCCAATACGAAAAAGATCAGCCTTATCTTGCGCAGCTCAATGCCTGGGCCTATGAGCTGGAAGCTGTTTCGGATCATGAACAACTGGTGGTGGATGATCCTGCATCGATTAAGCATCACCGTGCCTTAAATGACATTCTTGCTGCCAATAACGGTGTGGCACCTGCCAATTTACAAGAACAGATTGATGCCTGGGAACCCAAATCGGAAGATGATAAAGAACCGGTTACCGTCGATTTTTCCAGAATGGTCGCCTATCTTTATGGTGAAAATATGGGACAGGAAGATGAAGCCTGGTTCCAGGGCAATATTGTCGGTAAAACATCGATGTCATTTATGGATCAGGAATATACGCTTTATGACGTTGCCTTGATTCATGATGAAAATCAGGAAGCTACCCTGATTCGTATTGCCACCAAGAATCAAGCCTATAAAGACTTTGAAATTGGTCAATTTATTCGTGGCAATTTATGGATTCAAGTGAATATTTATACTAAAAAATAATCCTTTATAAACAGCGGTACCATAGCATAATTATCCCTCCATGCTATGGTGCTGCTTTTTTATTGCTTGGATTTTTATTATCTCTACTCACAAGTTGATTAAATTTTATCCACATACACACATTATATTTAACAATTTTGAATTCAAATTAAAATAACTTATCCACAATTTTAAATTTAAAATTTTATTTTAACCAACTACTACAGCTATTATATTTTTATGCCTTATTTTTAATTCTGTTATCCACCACAACCCTGTAGGGACAAGAATCTAGCAAGCTATCTGACGTTTTACCAAATAAAATAAATATTTTAATTACATATTTTTATTTAGTACTTTATTTAATCAATTTTTTATGTTAAAAATTAAAATTAGCAATATAAATTAACGATAAATAAATCGGAATAGAGTTTCCATGAAAATCGTGCAAGAAGAAAATATACAAACAGTTGAACATCAACTGGTTAAACGCTTCCAGTTAGACACTATCTCATGCCTGTTTTTTGTACTGGGCATGTTTATGTCTGCCTATATTTTACACCACTTTATTCTTTAAGCTTATCGTAACGATCTCATCTTCAACACTCAGATTCTATTCAATAAAAAGCCCATCATGTGATGGGCTTTTTTTAGCTTTAGCGATTAAGCATTGCGTTTGGCAAAGTCATCCATAAAGTTAACCAGAGCTTGTACACCTTCTAATGGTACAGCATTGTAAATACTGGCACGCATACCACCGACTGAACGGTGACCTGCCAGGTTAAGCAGATGATTCGCTTCAGCTTCTTTCAAAAATTGCTTCTCAAGCTCAGCTTTTGCCAAAGTAAACGGTACATTCATGATTGAACGGTTTGCTTCTGCAATCGGGTTGGCATAGAAATCACTGGCGTCGATATAACCATACAGTAATTTGGCTTTTTCAAGGTTCACCTGATGCATGGCATCTACACCGCCATTTTCAAGCAGCCATTCAAATACCAAGCCAGACAAGTACCAGGCATAGGTTGATGGTGTATTAACCATAGAACCATTTTTCGCCTGATCTGAATATTTCAAAATGCTTGGAATTTCAGGTTTGGCTTGATCGAGTAAATCTTCACGAATAATCACTAAAGTTAAGCCGGCAGGACCAATATTCTTTTGCGCACCTGCGTAGATTAAACCGAACTTAGATACATCTAATGGCGCAGATAAAATGCTAGATGAAAAGTCACATACCAGTGGTTTATCTGTTTCAGGAATACCAGCAAACTGAAGGCCACCAATGGTTTCGTTATCGGCATAATGCACATAAGCCGCATCATCAGACAAGTTCCAGGTACTTTGATCTGTAATTGCCAATTTACCGTTAATGCTTGTGCCTGCTTCAACAACATTGATGTCGCCATAGCGTTTTGCTTCTTTCAACGCTTTTTCTGACCAGATTCCGGTATGAATATAATCAGCCTTGTTGTTTTTACCCAACAGGTTTAACGGAATAGCAGAGAATTGCAGCGAAGCACCACCTTGCAAGAACAATACTTTATAGTTCTCAGGAATGTTCATCAGTTTGCGCAAATCTGCTTCTGCTTTTTCTGCCACAGCCACATAGTCAGGACTACGGTGACTCATTTCCATGATCGAAAGGCCTTTGCCATGCCAATCAAGCAATTCAGCCTGAGCTTTTTCTAAAACGGCAGTAGGTAATGCAGCAGGACCAGCACAGAAGTTGTACGCGCGCATGATTTTTCCTTTCAAAGTGAAACACAATAAAATGATGGCATTTAACCACAGATGGGCGTGGCTTGCAGTAAATTATCCTGAAAATATTTCAATGCTGTCGGACATTTAAAGTCAAAATCTCAATAAAGACTGGGTTTTGATCTCCCCTTTTGTAATCTCTGGCACTTGGCTTAAAGAGGCAACTGCATCTTATTACTGATCTTTTCAAATTCTGCTGCAATATCTTTGCATTAACTATCTAATCACGTGATTGCTATACAAATGCATATTAAACAATACAACAACTTATTGATTAGACATACAATTCAATCTATGCAATATAATTGTTACAAAGAAATTGAGAGTTTGAGTGATGTTATTGCGTTTACATGCACAACCAAAAAAAATTGCACTCCTCATACAACAAAATTTTCGTGTTGGCCTTTGTACGGCTAGTCTGTTTTTTGCTGGCCCAGCCTTTGCCGAAAGCGTCAGTTATGCACAGGCTGAACAATCGATTTTAAAGGATTCCTACAGTACGCAGGCCAATCAGGCTTTACAACAATCTGCACAACTTGAAGCCGAAGCGATCAAGGGTTTAGGTCTGCCCCGTGTCGATTTAAATGTCCGTGCTTATGCCTTTCATAATGAAGTGGACCTTCCCCTTGGGGCGTTAAAAAATAATCTAGAACAGTCCTTGAGCAATGGCGTAAATAATAAAATTGATGAATTGAACTTGGGTGGCTTTGCCGACCCACTAAAAGAGAGTTTAAAACAGCCTATACATGATGGTGTGGAATTAATTCCAGATGAGTCAACTGTTGCATTAGACGATCAGGTCATCCGCCCGACTGTGTCCATGATTATGCCTTTATATACCGGTGGCCTGACCTCAAGTGCCAAGGAAATAGCTCAGCTCAAGGCACAACGCAGCGAGTTAAATAGCAAACAACAACAAGATGTGCAACGCTTTGAACTGATTCAGGCTTACTTTAATACACAACTGCAAAAACAACTTTTAGCCTCCAGTCAGTCCAACTTCAATGCCATGCAAACGCACTACAATAATGCCTTAAAGCTGCAACATCAGGGCTTTATCAATAAAGGCCAGCGCATGCAATTTGAAGTGGCAAAAAACAATGCCGAGCGTGCTGTGCAAAATGCCACAGCCAATTTAAGATCCAGCCTGTTTCAGCTCAATAACCTGTTACAGCAAAGTCAGATTACCGAACTGAGCACACCGCTATTTGTCAATTCCAGCCAGAGTCAAAACCTCAATGCCTTGTTAAAAAGCTATCCGGAGCAATCTTCCCTGATTCGAAAAATGCAGATGGACACCCAGCTGGCCAATGCCAATGTTAAGGCGCAAAGTGCCGCGAAAAAACCCAATTTATTTGCCTTTGGCGAATACACACTGGATGAAAAGCAAAACTGGATAGTCGGTGTAGCAGCACGTTATAACCTGTTTTCCGGAATCGACAACAACAAAAATGTTCAGGCCGCAGAATTGCAACGTTATGCTTCTGAACTGATGACCGAACGCACCAAACAGGAAATTGAAAATATTATTTATAAGTCCTATAGCGAAGTGACCACAGCCCAGCAAAGTCATCAGCTGTTACAGCAAAATCTGAAAGCTGCCGAGGAAAACCTGCGCATTCAGACTTTATCTTTTAAGGAAGATATGGGAACGGCCACCCAGGTGATTGATGCACAAAATACCTTAAGCACTTTAAAAAGCGAGATGGCGCTGAATGCCTATAAATATGTGATGTCCCTGGCCACTTTGCTGCAAAGCCATGGCTCGATTGAGCAGTTTCAAAGCTATGTCAATCAAAGCAATACCAGTTATATTCGTTAATTTTTGATGGGGAAAACCATGACTCAAGATCAAAACAGGCCTGATCAAGATGTAGAAAACACCTCATCAGAAGGAACTTCTACCACGATCTCTGCTCAAAACAGCCAACAAGAAACACAAGCGGCATCTGAACAGCAAAACAATACAGATAATGGATTTTTCAGTTATTCAGAACAATCTCCATCCACTGAACCTGCAGCGCAAAATGAAAAAAAATCTGCACTGTTAAAGACTGTGGTCGGCATGCTGGTTATTTTACTTTTAGCTTTAATTGGTTTTGGTTTATGGAAAAGTTATCAACCCAAAGAAGTTGAACTGCAAGGACGTGTTGAAGCTGAAACCATTCATATCAGTACCAAGGTGCCGAGCCGTATTGAAGAAATTTATATTCGTGATGGACAGAAAGTGGTTAAAGGTCAGCCACTGGTCCGCTTGTTTAGTCCGGAAGTGGAAGCTAAAAAACAGCAGGCTTTAGCCTCGTTACAATCTGCTTTAGCCTTGCAATCCACAGCGGATCGCGGTTCACAACAGGAAAATATCGACAGTCTATATGCCAACTGGCAAGCCATGAAAGCCCAGCAAGAATTGGCCCAAACCACTTATCAGCGTGGTGCCAACCTGTTTAAGGAAGGCGTCATTTCACGCCAGCGCCGCGATGAAATGCAGGCTGCCGCACAATCTGCCGCACAAATGACCGAAGCATCTTATCAGCAATATGCACGTGCCAAACGTGGCAGCACGCCAGAACAGAAATCCTCTGCAGATGCACAGGTGGAAATTGCTAAAGCAGCCGTCGCGGAGGCCAATGCACTGCTAGCTGAAACCCAACTGGTTTCTCCGATCAATGGCACCATCTCCAAAACTTATGGCAAGGTATCGGAACTGGTGGCTATGGGCGTGCCCGTGGTGAGTATTATTCAGGATGATGAGCTCTGGGTCAGCCTGAATATTCGTGAAGATCAATATGCACAGGTCTATCAGGCCAAATCGATTGAAGGCTTTATTCCTGCCTTGAACAAAAAAGCCCTGTTCAATATCAAAAAGATTGATGCCGAAGGCGAATTTGCCACCATTAAAACCACGCGCCAAACCGGTGGTTATGATATTCGCAGTTTCAAGATTCAACTCACCCCTGCCCAGCCCATTCAAGATTTAAAAGTCGGCATGAGCGTGCTGTTTAAAGTGCAAGAGTCCTAATTATGCTGCATGGCATACTGCGTGAACTTCGCTATTTGCTCAGGCATAAATGGGACTTGTGCCTAGTCACCCTTGCGCCTGTATTTGTGATTGTGCTGTTCGCCAGTATGTTTGCTCAAAGCAAACCCAGCCATCTCCCGATTGCAATTATTGACCAGGACCAGAGTCAACTGAGCCGTAATATTGAACACTCTGTCCGTCAGAACAACACCCTGAGCATTAGCACCATTTCCAACAGTCAGGACCAGGTTGAACAGCTACTCAACCAAAATAAAATTTGGGGTTATATCACCATTCCAGAAGGTGCAGAACAACGCTTGGTACAAGCCCAGGATACCCAGATCAGTATTGCCTATAACCAAAGTTATTTTAGTGTCGGTAATAGCATTTCATCCGCGATGCTGATCAGTACCTTACGGGCGGTGGGTGATTTTAGCGGGCATAATTATCTGGAAAATCAGATCCCTTATCTGGATGTACCAACACCCAATATCAAAATTTCACCGCTGTTTAATCCGGAATTAAGCTACGAGTTCTATCTGGAACCGTACATGATTCCTGCGATTTTGCATTTATTGCTTTGCTGCTGTGTGGCATTTTCAGTCGGACAGGAACTGAAATTTAATACCACAAAGCAGTGGTTAGCACAGCAAAATGTCTTGCTTGCCCTGTTTGCCAAAAATATGACTTATGTACTGATTTTCAGCTTTTGGACCTGGTTATGGATGTTCTGGCTGATTGAAATTCGTGGCTGGTTTATACAGGGACAGCTCTGGCCTATTCTATTGGGACAATTTCTTCTCTATAGCGCGTATGCCTTTATCAGCAGCAGCGTGGTTCTAGCCACCCGTGACCTGGCGAAAAGTTTTGGCTTTATTGCAGTCTATGGCGGATCTTCTTTGAGTTTTGCTGGCGTGACTTTACCGCTAAACAATGCTCCCCTATTCACCCAGTTCTGGTCCAATATTATTCCTTATACCCCTTATGCCAAGTTACAGACAGAACAATGGGTGATTGGTAGTCCCGTATCTACTTCATTGTTACCACTTACGATATTAGCTATTTATTGTCTATTCTATTTTGCTACTGCCTATTTCTTCCTTAAAAAATATCTCAAGGGAGTTCAGGCATGAAAACCTTTAAAAATTTTCTGCACTTTTATTTTAAAACCTTTAAAGATATTGCTTCGAATAGCTCAATCTTGACCACGTTGGTGCTGTCGGTATTTGTATATAGTTTCTTTTATCCGGCTGCTTATAAAGCCGAACATGCCGAATCATTACCCATCATTATTGTCGATGAAGAACAAAGCATGGTGACTTCCAATATTATTGACGAAGTTGCTAAAAGCCCCAATATTGAAATCCGTGCAGTGACTGGAAATTTTGCCGAAGCGCAGCAGATGATCAGGTTACAACAAGCTGATGGTATTTTGCTGTTGCCTGACAACTTATCTAATAGTATCCGTCGAGGTGAAGTAGGCGGCATCGGTTTATATTTAAGTGCTGCCAATTTTTTAAAAACCCAAAAGATTGGTTTGGGACTGGCTGCATCGGTTGAACATGCGCTGGCCGAACAGGCTGAAAAATTTCAGAATATTTCTGAATTTGCTCCAGCGCTCTCCATTCATCAAATTCCTTTGTTCAATACCCTGTCTGGCTATGGCAGTTATATTTTCCCGGCAGTTGCGCCACTGATTATCCATCAAACCATTGTGCTTGGTTTGTGCATGTTGATTGCGACTTATCGTGAAAAGCACTGGACACCGAGTCGTGCCGAATTTTGGGCTTTATTTAGTGCCATTTTAACCATTGGCTTTCTCGGCTGTTTATATCTGTTTGGATTTACCTTTTGGCTGAATGACTATCCGCGTGGTGGCAACTTCTGGGGCATGCTCATTGCAGTCCCCATCTTTGTGAGTTGCGTTATTGGCCTCAGCATGCTGATCGCGTCTTTTCTGGATATGCCGGAACGTGCAGGTCACGTGATTGTGTTTAGCTCTATTCCGCTATTCTTACTTTCAGGTACGGCATGGCCGCATGCCGCAATGCCTGTGTGGATGCAATGGCTAGGCCAGGCGCTTCCTTCCACCCAAGGCATACAGATGTTTATTCAATTGAACCAGATGGGAGTACCTACCAAGCTGGTCATTCCGAAAATGATCTATCTGGCAAGCTTTGCCGGCATTTGTCTGATTTGGGCATATTTCCGGCTGACCCGATCTGCTAAAAAGTAAGCTTTTAACTATGATGTTATAAGATTATTAAATAAAACTTTACAAATTGATTATTTCTCACACTAAAACCGATCTTTTTTTGAACATTTAAACCAATTGTGAAGAAAAAAGTTAGATTGAATATACTAATCGATGCAAAATAGCCCCCTGTTCATATTTCATGAATATTTTTTATATTATTCATTCCCACGCTCCCCGTAACATGCCGATGTGATATCGACAGTGTTATAGCAGCTTTTTTATTAAAAATTTGATTTTAAGGGCTTAGCATGAAAAAGATTAAGATTAGTCTTGCTTGGCAAATCGTCATTGCGCTCATTTTAGGTGTGCTTGTAGGCTCCTTTCTACATTATTCTCCCGAATATCGTGAAACTCTGATTAATAATCTGCTGAGTCCTTTGGGCGCAATCTTTATTAATTTGATTAAGATGATTGTCGTTCCACTTGTACTTTCAATGCTGATTTTAGGTATTGCCAATGCAAGTCATGGTCAAAATTTGGGTAAACTGGGTTTCAAAACCATTGTTTATTTTGAAATTATTACCACAGTTGCGATTATTGTCGGCCTAGTTGCTGCAAACATATTCCAGCCGGGTGCCGGTATTGACATGTCGAGTCTGACACAAACTGACATTTCTCAATATCAACAAACCACCCAAGAAGTGAGTAGTCACTCGCATGGTCTGGTCAACACCATTTTATCTTTAATTCCTTCCAATATTTTTGGATCACTGACCGATGGGCATATGTTGCCAATCATCTTCTTCTCCGTGATCTTCGGTATTGGTTTAGGATCTTTGGCTAAAGAAACCAGAAAACCGCTGATTGATGTGTTGCATGCGATTTCTGAAACCATGTTCAAAGTCACCCATATGATCATGCTTTTTGCACCTTTTGGTGTATTTGGCCTGATTGCAGCGACCGTTGCGAACTTTGGCTTTGCTTCACTACTTCCATTAGTGAAATTGGCACTATTGGTTTATGGTGCTATTTTCTTCTTCATCTTTGTGATTTTAGGACTTGTTGCCAAATTCTGTGGTTTCAGTATTTGGGAAATTATTAAAATTCTAAAAGATGAGCTGATTCTGTCTTATTCAACTGCAAGTTCCGAGACAGTATTACCGCGCCTTATGGAAAAAATGGAAGCCTATGGTGCGCCAAAGTCCATTACCAGTTTCGTGATTCCAATCGGTTATTCATTTAACCTGGATGGTTCGACCTTATATCAAAGTATTGCAGCGATCTTTATTGCGCAGCTTTACGGTATTGATTTAACCATGACCCAGCAAATCATTCTGGTTTTAACCTTGATGATTACTTCTAAAGGTATTGCTGGTGTTCCGGGTGTGTCTTTCGTTGTATTGCTAGCAACCTTGGGCAGTGTGGGTATTCCACTGGAAGGCCTGGCATTTATTGCCGGTATTGACCGTATTTTGGATATGGCTCGTACTGTGTTGAATGTAATTGGTAACTCGTTGGCTGTTCTTGTGATC
Organism: Acinetobacter sp. BSP-28; assembly: GCF_044130285.1. NCBI lineage: Bacteria > Pseudomonadati > Pseudomonadota > Gammaproteobacteria > Moraxellales > Moraxellaceae > Acinetobacter > Acinetobacter sp. BSP-28. Next base: position 5,056 of record NZ_JBIQOB010000007.1, on the reverse strand, counting down.
AGTAAATGGGAAGGTCAATTCGACGCTGAAAAACAAAAAAATTATGCCGTTGAATTAAAAGAAGCTGCATAATTTATAAATAAAAAAAGGAAGCTTCGGCTTCCTTTTTTTATTTCTTAAAGATTTATTAAATCTAATTCTTTAGATAACCTGCATAAGTCAAAAAATATTCAATATTTATTAAAATCAGCACAGCCTCATTTGATTGATTCAATTTTTGTGCCTTTGCGTAGGCAATATCTCTACTTTTGAAAGGTCAAAATGAGGATTTCAAAATATATTTTGAGTCCGCAAGAAAAAACTTTTATTTCCCATATACGGCATCCTGAGCCAATTTTAAGCCCTGCTTTAAAATGCAGTGCAAGGGATGGCAAACATGTAGCATCCATGCCACACTCATGACTCCAATACCGGCTAAAACCTATTTTATTCTTTCCTATTTACTGGCAATTAATCATTAATTTTTCAAAAATCCAAACATTCTTATCCTAAGTGATAAGAGAGGTAAGAAAAATATCCTGCTAGTAAATCATAAGCATAAAAAAGAGCGCCTAAGCGCCCTTCTTTTTGATCTCAAAACTTAGTCTTCAGAATCTCTTAAATCCGATTCAGTGTCAGCTTCATCAGCAATAGTTTCATCATCTACCAAAGTTTCAGAATCAATTAAAGCTTCAGAGGCAACGACTTCTTCGCCTTCCACTGCTTCAATAAACTCATCTTCCTCAACTGCTTCAACTGAAACCACGCCTACAAGTAACTCGTCGTTACCTAAACGGATCAATCGAACACCTTGTGCGTTACGACCAGTTTGAGCAACTTCAGAAGCACGTGTACGCACCAAAGTACCACCATCAGAAATCAGCATCAGTTCTTTAGAGGCATCAATCGCAACTGCACCCACCAACTGACCGTTACGCTCAGAGGTCTTGATTGCAATCACCCCCTTACCGCCACGCTTCTTGGTTGGGAAGTCATCTACCGGAGTACGTTTACCGTAACCGTTTTCAGAAGCACACAGCACTTCACCTGTTTCAGGTACAACCACCAATGAAACGATACGGCTGATTAAGGCTGAATCTGAACTATCTTCATCATCTGACTCAATATCAGCATCTTCGGCATCTTCAACTTGCGCTGCACCAATGGTCACACGCATACCGCGTACACCTTTGGCTGAACGTCCCATTGAACGAACATCAGTTTCTGCGAAACGGATCGCTTTACCTTCATTCGAGAACAACATGATTTGCTGTTCGCCATCGGTAATCGCAACACCAATCAAGGTGTCATCGCCATTGAGTTCAATTGCACGTAGACCGTTTGAACGAACATTACTGAACTGTTCAAGTTCTACACGTTTGATCGTACCGTACTCGGTCGCCATAAACACATAGAAGTTTTTACGTACCGCTTCGGCTTGCTGCGCAAAGTCAGCAATGATTTCATCATCCAGATCGGTTGCTGAAAGCTCGATACCCAATTGCTTCAATTGAACGCGTAATGCATCAGACAAGTCATCTGCACCATCTTCAAGTTCAGCAAGTGCCGCTTCCAGTTCAGCATAATGTGAATTGATGATTTCATTTTCTTGCAGTTTTGCAGCATTGGCTTTTACAAATGCCTTGAAGTCTGCCAAACGTTCTTTGAATTTCTTCGGTGCATCAATCACCGGAAGAATCGCAGTAATGGTTTCATTGGCATCTAGCGGTAACAGGTTCACCATTGGGCGACCTTTAGCACCACGCGAAGCTTGCGGCACTTCAAATACTTTCAGACGATAGACCTTACCTACATCGGTGAAGCAAAGTACTGTTGCATGGTTCGATGTCACAATCAGATGCTGGATGTAATCGTCTTCTTTCATTGAAGTTGCAGACTTGCCACGGCCACCACGACGCTGTGCAGCATAGTCAGAAAGTGGCTGAGTTTTCGCATAACCGGTTTTAGAAACGGTCAATACCACTTGTTCTTCAGGAATCAAATCTTCACGTGAGAAATCAATGCGTGATTCAACAATCGCAGTGCGACGTGCATCGCCATATTGTTGCAGAATCAACGCCAATTCTTCTTTAATCACACCCATCAACAGGTTGAAGTCGTTCAGGATTGCAGTTAATTCAGCAATTTGACCCAGAATTTCAGAATATTCAGCATGTAACTTGTCTTGTTCCAGACCAGTTAAGCGGTGTAAACGTAGTTCAAGAATTGCCCCAACCTGTGCTGGAGATAAACGGTAAACATTACCATCTAAACCGAATCGACGGTTTGGATCTTCACCTTCAATCTCGTCAGGACGTACAGAAACCGAACCTGCTTTTTCCAGCAAGGCAACTACGCCACCCGCAGCCCATTCAACCGCCTGTAAACGCTCGCGCGCTTCGCCCGGGTTAGCAGAGGTCTTGATGGTTTCAATAATCGCATCGATGTTTGCGAGTGCAACGGTCAAGCCTTCCAAGATATGGCCACGTTCACGCGCTTTACGCAATTCGAACATGGTACGGCGAGTGACCACTTCTTGACGGTGGCGAATAAACGCCGCAATGATGTCTTTCAGGTTCATCAACTTCGGCTGGCCATTGTCCAGGCAGACCATGTTGATGCTGAATGAATTCTCTAACTGCGTATTCAGGAACAGGTTGTTTACAATCACTTCAGCGTTTTCACCACGCTTCAGGTCAATTGCAATACGCATCCCTTCTTTGTCCGACTCGTCACGAAGTTCAGAAATACCTTCCAGTTTTTTCTCTTTCACCAATTCAGCAATACGTTCAATCGTTTTTGCTTTATTGACCTGATAAGGAATTTCAGTAAATACGATGGTGCTACGGCCAGATTTTTGATCTTCTTCAATATGGTATTTACCACGGATGTGAAGACGACCTTTACCGGTACGGTAAGCATCAACAATACCTGATTTACCGTAAATGATACCGCCTGTAGGGAAATCTGGACCAGAGATGTGTTCCATCAAGCCTTCAATGGAAATATGCGGGTTTTCCGCATAGGCCAAACATGCATTGATCACTTCTGTCATGTTGTGTGGCGCCATATTGGTCGCCATACCTACCGCAATACCGGTTACACCGTTAATCAGCAAGTTAGGAACACGTGTCGGCATGACTTGTGGAATACGTTCAGAACCGTCGTAGTTGTCTTCCCACTCGACTGTATCTTTTTCCAGATCAGCCAAAAGCTCATGGGTGAGCTTACGCATACGGACTTCGGTATAACGCATTGCTGCTGCGCTATCGCCATCGACTGAACCGAAGTTACCCTGACCATCTACCAATTGATAACGCAGGCTAAAATCTTGTGCCATACGAACAATGGTTTCATAAACAGCAGAGTCACCATGCGGGTGATATTTACCGATCACGTCACCGACTACACGGGCTGACTTTTTGTATGCTTTATTGTAGTCGTTGCCCAATTCGTGCATAGCGAAAAGCACACGACGATGAACAGGCTTTAAGCCATCTCTCACGTCAGGTAATGCACGAGAAACAATAACGCTCATGGCATAATCGAGATATGAGCTTTTGAGTTCATCCTCAATGGCAATCGGTCGGATTTCCGATACGCTCATGCATACTCCTTATTACAAACAGCCGTTAAAGCTGTTCGTTTTATATAATCAATCTAGCAAAAAATTAACCCAAAATAAGCTGAGTTAAAGTCTAAATACAGTCATAAATTATAGCATAAATTCTGTTGTTTTTGTGCCATATCTCTTATCTTAATCTTGTTAATTTTCTATAATTTATCGTTTATTTTTTCAGCACTTTCATTTGTCGGAATTTTATATGAATTAGTTCATTTTATTCAGTGTCTAGCTGAAAATTTTAGCGCTAAATGTTCAGGTCGCTTATTCGGTTAAAATGGTCATTTCGCCTTAAAATAAGATATAAATCGATTAAATATACCCTACACCCTAGCTATGCAAATACATGAAAGCTAAATCACCATTTCAGGCCATACAAGCAGTCATTCAGCTCCATGCTTCTTATATGCTATAGCTTGATGAATTAATAAAATCCAGCCATAAAAAAACGCTCCTGAGCGGAGCAGGAAAGCATGGCTTTCACTGCTTGCACAAGAGCGTCTTTTTGAACAGTGTTACGGAATTAGATTTTAGAAACCAATTCTGGAACAACTGTGTTCAAGTCACCGACTAACCAGTAGTCAGCTACTGCGTTAATTGGCGCTTCTTCATCTTTGTTGATCGCAACGATCACTTTAGATTCTTTCATACCCGCCAAATGCTGGATTGCACCAGAAATACCGACAGCGATATACAGTTCAGGCGCAACGATTTTACCCGTTTGACCTACTTGCATGTCGTTAGGAACGAAGCCAGCGTCAACTGCAGCACGTGAAGCACCTTGAGCAGCGCCCAATTTATCCGCTAGTGGATCAAGGATTTTGTGATAGTTTTCACCAGAACCTACACCACGACCACCAGAAACCACAATACGAGCAGCTGTTAATTCTGGACGTTCAGATTTCACAATTTCTTCTGAAACGAATTTAGAGATACCCGCGTCGCCAGCAGATGCAGCAGCTTCAACCGCAGCAGAACCGCCCTCAGCAGCAACAGGATCAAATGCTGTACCACGAACAGTTGCAACAACGATAGATTCAGCAGACTCTACAGTTGCAATCGCATTACCTGCATAGATTGGACGTTTGAAAGTTTTAGGGCTTTCAACTGCAATGATGTCAGTGATCATGCTAACGTCTAAAAGTGCAGCCGCACGTGGCAGAATGTTTTTGCCAGTCGTAGTAGACGCAGCAAGAATGTGTGAATAGTTCGTACCGATAGAAGCAACTAATTTTGCTACGTTTTCAGCCAACTGGTTTGCATAAGCAGCGTCTTCAGCAAGCAATACTTTGCTTACACCCGCAACTTTAGCTGCCTGGTCAGCAACTGCCTGAGCGCCAGAACCAGCAACCAATACAGTGATATCACCACCGATTTTTTGCGCCGCAGCAACAACGTTTAAAGTAGCAGCGTTTAATGCTTTGTTGTCGTGCTCAGCGATAACTAAAATACTCA
>NZ_JBIQOB010000069.1:0-1640 GCF_044130285.1 Acinetobacter sp. BSP-28 | reverse complement strand
CAAGATCCTTGCCGAACGTTATCGAAATAGAGGGAAAAGACTCGGTTTGAGATTCAATTTAATTGCTGGAATCTATAACTTGGAGCTGAGTAAAAAATGATTTATGAAAGAAGTCTAATTTAAATGATAATGAGATATTATTTAATAGTACTGATTTAATTAATGAAAATGAAAAAGGAAAAACCTTTTTATCTTATTCTCTTGGAGTTGGAGATTTCAATGAAAATGGTTATTTACCAGAATTTAGAACGGGATTAATTGTACAACAATATTATAAAAATGGTACTATTTCTCCTATATTTGACTATAAATACTCTAAATATGAAAATTCTTCTATTAATTACTTTTCTTTAGCTGGAGAAAAATATATTGAAAATTGGAGGATTTTAGCTGGACTTTGGTTAAGTGATTCATCATTCTATAAAACTACTAGTGGTGTAAAAACTCAGGTTAGTTACTATTTTAATGATACTAATAACAGCGTTAATTATTATTTCTCTTCTGGTAAAGAACCAGAAGTTGTTGGATCTTCTGCTAAAGTTTATCGTATTTCTAGTCATGCTATTACGTCTAAAATTTTAATAGATAAAAATCTATATATGAATTTTGGATTAAACCATACAGTTAATCATGGGAACTATTCAAGAACTGGATTTATCGCTGGATTATCTTATGTCTTTCAATAAAATAGATTTTTTATCTGTTTTAAATTGGCTAAGTATTAGTCTAGTTCTTATATGCCAATTAATTTTTGGAATAATTTATTTTCAAGCAAAAAATTATTATCAGTCAAAAAAACATAAAAGATATTTTGAATTATTAAATAACTATTTTAATTTATTCCTAACTGAAAATACAAATCAAAAAATCAAGATTAATAACAAAGATTATATTCTATTTATATCTTTTTGGTCATCAAAATTCAACTCCGCAGATATTTATTCTAGAAATAAATTAATAGAAATGGCTAAAATATTTAAAATTAATGAAATTTGCATTAAAAAATTAAATTCTACTAAAAATATTTTTTCGCGTATTCATACAAAGGAAATATGTCTAACTATTCATACATTAGGAAATTTTTATTATGAAAATAAATTTTCCAACCTAATTGAGTTTGAAATTGAAACCTTTATAAAACATAAGTTAGATATTATTTCATTTGAAGCATGTATTTCCTTATTAAAAATTGATAAGCAACACTATTACCCTATTGTACTTCAAGAAATTTTAATAAGAGAAAATTGGAGAAATAGAGAGTTAAAATATTTAATGCGATTTTTTAACACTCATGAATCCATGCTAATTATTTTAAAACTCATTGAAAATAGCAATATCGATAATGAAAAACGTATTATTGAGATTGCTTCAAGAACTGATTTTTTTGAATATTTTGTAAATTATATTTTAAAAAATATTAATAAATTTTCTATTGATAGTATTTGTATTGCAATTAAGAATATCAATGACCCTGATGATTTTAAACTTATTGAACATCTAAAAGAAGAATCCAATTGGATTTATAGATCTCTTTCATAAATCAAAAAATGACCACCTTTTTGATTGATATTTTCACTCTAATTTTCTTAGCATTCGTGCATAATCTGCGGATGAAATACATCAATTCAAAGAAGCTTTCT
>NZ_JBIQOB010000068.1:0-1768 GCF_044130285.1 Acinetobacter sp. BSP-28 | reverse complement strand
CGTAAGCTAGGGCGTACAAAATAGCCTAAATTTCATCCACAGCAATTGGGGATAGTTTTCGCCCTGGAAGAGCTGATAACATTGGGAAAATGCCAAAATTGAGCGTTTTTCAACCGATTCTATTGGTAAAAAATGACAAACCTGTTTAAAAAACACACGAGTTGTTAAAACGTGTGTTTTTTAAACTTTTTGGTTTTGGATTAATTGGTTTAACTATTTGATAAATAATAATATTTAAAAACGATGTTATTCCCAAGTAGAAATGTCCTAGATAAAGTGAGCTAATTAATTATTTTATTCGACTCACAATATGAGCCGAATAGATGCTATATTCAACTCATCTGAAATTTTAGATGAGCGATTGAAAATGCAGGAATGGATCTGGCAAGCTGAAAACTGGACAAATTTTACATGGCTAGATTCAATTATCTTGCCTAAAACCAGACAGATACATCAAAAAATAGGGATTCTTCTCGGGCAAAGTCAGCATGATTTAGCAAAAGAACAGTTTACCCTAGATACTCTACTTGCAAATCTTGTTGCTTCATCTGCAATTGAAAACGAAACGATCAATGTTTTTTCATTGCGATCATCTCTAGCTCAACGTTTAGGTGTCACACTTGAACAGCCTTATCCAAGCTCAGATCGATCAGAAGGTTTAGCTAATATCATGCTAGATGCGCTGAACGATGTTAAGCAACCACTGACTGTTGAGCGTCTCATGCAATGGCATCGTTGGCTTTTCAATGACCCAGATTGGACAATGCAACGTTTACGCATTGGTCAACTTCGAGGATCAGAGCCTATGCAGGTCGTTTCAGGTCGATTGGATTACCCTAAAGTACATTTTGAAGCACCGCCAAGAGAAGGCTTAGAAGAACGCTTAAATACCTTCATAGCGTGGTTTAATCAGAGTCTGAATGATTCATTGCTTGATCCTCTATTACGTGCAGGCATTACCCATTTATGGTTTGTTACCCTACATCCTTTTGATGATGGTAATGGACGTATTACACGCATACTTACAGACCTTGCTTTAGCTCAAATGGATGAACAGAGCATCCGTTTGTACGCAATGTCTACTACGATATTGAATAAGCGTAAAAGTTACTATGAGATATTAGAACAAACTCAAAAAAATGATTCTGATATCACAGATTGGCTAGTTTGGTTTCTAGATACATTGAATGATAGCCTTGAAAAAACCTTAGCGCAGATCAATCGAATATTATTTAAAAGTCAATTTTGGCATAAGTATTCAAATTTAGCCCTGAATGAAGAACAACGCAAAGTCCTAAATCGTTTATTAGACGGTGGCGAAAATGGCTTTGAACATGGTATCAGTGCGTCACAATATCAAAAGGTTGCTAAAATCAGTAAGGCGACAGCTACTCGCCATTTATCAGACTTACTTGAGAAAAAATGTATCATTAAATTGGAAGGTGGCGGACGTAATACACGCTATCAGATCAATACTACGTTATAGATATTTAAGTAATAAAAAACCCCGGCATCCTGCCAGGGTTTTTCGTATTGGTTCGCTCGGTATAACTCCTGTCGTACCTGCCGATCCGTGTGCGATTTTCTTATTCTTATTATTTGGAGCATCCTGCTCTCTATGTACCCATCATAGGAAAATTCCACTGTTTCAGGTAGCCGCAAAGGGCCGAGATTCACGTAAGCTAGGGCGTACAAAATAGCCTAAATTTCATCCACAGCAATTGGGGATAGTTTTCGCCCTGGAAGAGCTGATAACATTGGGAAAATG
>NZ_JBIQOB010000067.1:0-1895 GCF_044130285.1 Acinetobacter sp. BSP-28 | reverse complement strand
TATGCCACGGGCTGAGGTCAGTAGGATTACGCCAGTACCAGCGCAACCGCTTTTCTATTTCAGGGGCGTAACGTTGAACCCAGCGATAAATCGTGGTGTGATCAACCTTTACACCACGTAGTGCCAGAAACTTATTAAAATTTAATTCTTTTCATTTCTCCCCAATGTAGAGGCAATTTTCTAAGATACTGAATTGAGCCAATCACTCTCCAATAAGAATGAATATATCGAAACCATAGGTTTTCTAAAAAACAAGCCAAAATTAATTTTAAAATACTTTTGGGGCTATAATATTTAAAGAAAATTACTTCAATAAGAACAGCACTTAATGAGAGTATTAAACCAAAACATAGTGCTAAAAGATAAAAATAAACACATACAATCCAATTCACAAAACCCAAAATAGCCAATAAAATTAAGCTAACAAATCCAATCAACTCAAAAAAAGGGCCTAATGCTTCAACAAAAACAAAAAATGGAAATGCAAAAAATCCTAATTTCCCACTTTTAAGATTAAAGAATAAGTATTTAAAACTCCATAAGCTTTCAAGCAAGCCTCTTTGCCATCTTTTTCTTTGGATGCTTAAAGTTTTTAAGTTATCTGGACATTGTGTCCAACAAACTGCATCAGGAATAAATGAAATATTTATATTGGTGTTGTTTTCAAGTCCTTCTTTTCTTAATTTCAAAACCAATTCCATATCTTCACCAACAGTATCCTGATTATATCCATTTACTTCCATAACTGCTTTTTTGGAAAAAAGTCCAAAAGCACCAGAAATAATCATCACACTATCAAGAGCAACCCAACCCATTCTTCCATTGGAGTATGCCCGTAAATATTCAACAATTTGAATTGTTTCCAACCAGGTCTTTGGAGTATCAACTTTTTGAACATTTCCGTTAATAATTTTACAACCATTCGCAATACGAACAATCCCACCACTTGCTACAGTGTTATTTTCTAAAAAAAATGGTTGAGCAAGTTTATGTAATGCTTCTGAATCCAAAATAGAATCAGCGTCAATCGCACAAAATAATGGATAACTACTAATATTTATACCACAGTTTAAAGCATCAGCTTTTCCTCCATTTTCTTTTAAAACAACTTTTAATCTTTTATCAATTGAAGAAATATAATTTTTTTTAATCGGCTTATGGTTTAACTTTATCCTAGGTATATCCAAAGTTGGCACCAATGCGAAAGTATCCATTAAGATTTCTAGTGTTTTATCTTTCGGTCCATCACAAACAACGATAACTTCAAATTCTGAATAGTTTAATTTCAACAGAGATCTAACAGATTCTATAATAGTTAGTTCTTCATTATAAGTAGGAGCTATGATACTAATCGGAACATCGTAAGTATTGAATTCTGTAAACCAGGCTTCATGAAGATTAGATTTCAATTTTTTTTTAATGCTAAAAAAACCTAAAATATTAAGTAAGCCATAACCTATATTAACAATAAGAAAGTATATTAAAAAAATAATTCCCCAGATTTCAATAAATTTTTCCATCTCAAACAAGCTCAATAATATTATTTATTCTATGCTTATTTGATTCTGCAATAAGAGAATCTTTTGCAAATTTATCATTAATTCTTTCAATCAAATTATCGATTAAATCAGCATCTGAATTATAATATTGAACTATAGCTTGCGCAGATCTCTTTCTGATCCACCAATTAGGACTAGTAAGACATTTTAATAAGTAATCAAAATTATTTTGTGAGAAATTATTCAATCTCATAATAACCTGAATAATATTAACATGATAAGACTTCTTTCATAAATCATTTTTTACTCAGCTCCAAGTTATAGATTCCAGCAATTAAATTGAATCTCAAACCGAGTCTTTTCCCTCTATTTCGATAACGTTCGGCAAGGATCTTG
>NZ_JBIQOB010000066.1:0-2025 GCF_044130285.1 Acinetobacter sp. BSP-28 | reverse complement strand
TTTTTTAATCACGCTGCGTGCTTGACCAGTAGTTTTCGACCACTTCCGGATTAACATCCCACAGCATCTGAGTCTTTTCATTGTCTTTTTCTTCATTCATTTTTTTTAAAGAAGATGAAGGCTGTTTCATACTGATATATTTAATCAAATCCTGTTTGCTCGGTTCAGACTCACCTTCAGGATTTTCAATCAACTCAGACTCTTTTTTCTTGGGTGGCTGAGTATCCTTGCTGGGTGAGTTGGTCGATTTATTTTTCTCATTCGGTGAACTTGTTTTATGTGATGATGAGTCCAGAACAGTACTCGGTAAGTTTGCGGTACCTTGCTGCTGGCTTTGCTTATATTTATACAGCGCAACCGAACTTCGGGTTAAACTCAACTGGCCAAATTCAGGTGGTATTTGCGCACGACAACTTTCAAATGTTGCAGGTGGGATCACCTGACTGAGCAATTCAAAGGTGCCCAGATTCAACATTTGACGCAAGGCAAAGTTGGTTGCCTCACGCTCGCCCTTTCCAAGCTGGATATTCAATAAAGTATGCCCAGCAAACCTGCCTGCACTCAGGCCATAATCCTGTGCGGCTATCTGCTTTTGCAGCGAAACATTGGCTACTACTTTACTGCTGCGGGTATCAGTCAACGATAGATCCAAGCCAACCATAATGCGGGTTTGACTGTAATTCGGACCGACACCGCCAATCTGCATATCTACACCGCCACCCGGAATAAAATCCAGACTGTTAATGCTACCCGTCACATAATAATCAGAGGCCTGAATTTGCCGCGGATCGCGAATCCCCCACTTGGCTTCACTTTCAATAATCCGCGGATCACGTCGATTCAATAAGCTAACCCCGGCCTGAAACAAGGCGGACTGCACCATGTCTCCCGCACCCTGGGTCACCATTTTGCCACTGCCGCCATTGGTCACCACATCTTTACCAGTCTGGTCCAGAATAGCACCGACAGAAAAGCTGACATCACTGCGCAGTTGCCCTTTCAGGCAAGATAAAGCCATATCAAAAGGGGTAAAAATATCGGTCACCGGGGGTCCCTGTACCAGACTGACTGGTTTCTTATTTGAGACCGCCATACCAGTACAACCGCTCAGAAGTTGGCTAAAAATGATCAGCGCACTCACGGAAGATATTTTTCTTCTATTTAAAGGAAAGTTCAGCATGGTGAGCCTCCCGGTTGAGTGCTTAAGTTAGGGCATTGCTGATTATTTTGAGTGGTGGTGGAATTTAGAGTCCCATCATTCGTAGTATCATTCGAAATATCTATACCGTTATTAGAACCATTGATATTCACATTGCTGGTAGCTGAATTCACTGTACCTATAGAGCTGGTTGAGGTGCTGTTTATTGTGGTTTTTCCTAGTCCAGAATAATAATCAGAATCCATGAGTTCGATCAGATTTGCCTGCACCAAATTCTCATTGGAACGGCTACTTGACGATTTCCAGCGCTGACTCCATTCATCCGATGTGGCATAAGCATTGCCCAGAATACAGCAACAAAATAAACCCACATTGATCACTGATATTTTCATAATCATTGCCCGTCCTTTGATCGAGGATGTTTATTTATTTTTTATTTAGTTTAGTAAGGTTTAATTTATATTAAAAATATTAAACCACATAAAAAAAACAAAAGGCAAAATTTATTGGGTTTTACATACTTTAGGTTTATAAAGATTAATTATCTTGTTGTTATAATTAATATATTGTTAATTGTTGTTTATTTTTGAATTGTAAGAAATCATTATGCAATAAATCTTTAAAATTAAAATTTACAACAAAATCTCAATTCAATTGATATTTTTTTTATATTAAAAACAATCAAAATTTCATCAACAAAGACTCAACTTGGCAAAGAGTTTCAGTTTTATGACATTGTAAACTTTGATTTTATTAGAACCCTCATTTAAATGTGATGAACATCTACTTTTTATAAAAATACAATTAACCAATCACAGTTAAGCGTATTTATAAAGTAATTCTGATAGAAAGAGGAATTTTTTAAA
>NZ_JBIQOB010000065.1:0-2033 GCF_044130285.1 Acinetobacter sp. BSP-28 | reverse complement strand
GGTATCGGCGATCGCTTTCACCAGGATCGTTTTAGCGGTCGTTACGCCGTCTTTACTATGCCTTGGAGAGCTAATCCTGATAAGAATTGGCAGGCTGAGCTACATGGAAAATTGATTTACCCATGGTATGAAAAGCAAAAGGCCACACTTGATGACGTCGTTTTGGCACAGGAAGTAGATATTGATTACGCCGCATCGGTTGAAGGTGTACTGATCCCCTCAGCATGGGTTGAAGCTGCTGTTGATTCTCATATTGAGCTCGGTATTCAGCCTTCTGGTGAGCGTAACGGTGCACTGGATGTAGCGGACGAAGGTAAGGATAAAAACTCTTTTGCTGCCCGTCACGGGATTGTATTGCAATACCTGGATACATGGTCAGGCGTTGGTGATGACATTTTTGGTACCACGCAAAAAGCTATCGATGCATGCCTGGATCTGAAACTGAATTTGTTCTTCTACGATGCTGATGGATTGGGAGCTGGTGTACGTGGTGATGCTCGCGTCATTAATGAGCAGAATCAGGTGAAGGGGATGCCAGAAATTGAGGCTAATCCTTTCCGGGGATCAGGTGCAGTACATAACCCTGAGCAGGAGATGGTTGAGGCGCGTAAAAACGTGGATTTCTTTGCTAATCTTAAAGCCCAGATGTGGTGGTCATTGCGACTTAGATTCCAAAACACCTACCGGGCACTCCAGGGCATGCAATACGATCCAGATAATCTGATTTCTTTATCAACTGCTGATATTGCCAAGCAGGAATTGGAACAGCTCAAGCGCGAACTTTCTCAGCCAACCTATAGTAAAAATGGTGCAGGCAAAATTTTAGTGAATAAGCAGCCTGACGGCGCATTGTCTCCAAACCGTGCTGATGGCGTGATGATTTGCTTTAGCGATATTCAAGAGCGAAAAAGAAAGAAACCTGCAGGTGCAGGATATCGAACTTATTAAGGTGTTTACATGGCAAAGTCTAAAAAGGACAAAGCGTCAAAGAAGGCTTTGTCTTATGGCAACTTATACACTCAAGAAGCTGTTACTCAGTTTTTGGTGAATTTTGGAAAGCAACCAGATACTGATGAAGTGCTTCGAAAAGCAGGAATTGCACGTAATAAACTGCGTGTACTACTGGATGATGATGAAATTGCCCAAGCAGTTGAAACACGTCTAGATGCTCTTCTGGCCACGCCGTTACGTATTGAACCAAGTGATAGCAAAGAAGCAGAGATGCTGAATTTGATATTGAAAGAGTGGTTCTATGAAATTGCTGCAGCCGCTTTTAATGCTTTGCTATTTGGCTACTCAGTGCAAGAAGCTGTGTATGAATTAAAGCCGGAAGGCTACGTGGGTATTCAGTGGATCGGTGAGAAGCCGATGCAATGGTTTGAGCCCAAGAATGATGGTCGATTGATTTATCGGCAGGATAGTCATAACGCAGAGCATGAGGTGGATCAGGTATTTAAGTTCTTCTTAACACGCCGTAAAGCCACATACGAACAGCCTTATGGCAAGGCATTGCTAGCCACACTGTACTGGTTGTTCTTCTTTAAGCAAAATGGCTTCAAGTTCTGGGCAAAGTTCCTAGAACGTTTTGGCACACCAATTCTGCTTGGTAAATGCAAAGACACTGAAACTGAAGATATGAGTAAAGCATTATTGGCCGCTCATGCGCAGAGCGTCTTATCGATTGATGCTGAGGATGATGTCTCAGTTTTGGGGGCTTCAGGTGCAAGTGGTACTGCTGGATCTGCATTTGAGTCTTTTAATAATCAATTGGTTCGTCAGATTCAAAAGGTTGTATTAGGGCAAACCCTTACATCTGGAACCGATGGTGTAGGAAGTCGAGCATTAGGCCAGGTGCACGATAATGTCCGTATGGACAAGTTGAAGTCAGATATTAGACTTGTCACACCAACCTTGCAGGCAGTTGTTAATGCACTTTGTGCATTAAATGGCTGGGGTGAATATGAGGTCATGCTGGGTGAGAAGCCTAAGCCACTCAACAAAGAACAGGCAGAGCGTGATGCTCATCTTAAAAA
>NZ_JBIQOB010000064.1:0-2036 GCF_044130285.1 Acinetobacter sp. BSP-28 | reverse complement strand
GGTATCGGCGATCGCTTTCACCAGGATCGTTTTAGCGGTCGTTACGCCGTCTTTACTATGCCTTGGAGAGCTAATCCTGATAAGAATTGGCAGGCTGAGCTACATGGAAAATTGATTTATCCATGGTATGAAAAGCAAAAGGCCACACTTGATGACGTCGTTTTGGCTCAGGAAGTAGATATTGATTACGCCGCATCGGTTGAAGGCGTACTGATCCCCTCCGCATGGGTTGAAGCTGCTGTTGATTCTCATATTGAGCTCGGTATTCAGCCTTCTGGTGAGCGTAACGGAGCGCTTGATGTGGCTGATGAAGGTAAGGATAAAAACTCTTTTGCTGCCCGTCATGGGATTGTATTGCAATATCTGGATACATGGTCTGGTATTGGTGATGACATTTTTGGTACCACACAAAAAGCTATCGATGCATGTCTGGATATGAAGCTGAATTTATTCTTCTATGATGCTGATGGATTGGGAGCTGGTGTACGTGGTGATGCTCGTGTCATTAATGAGCAGAATCAGGTGAAGGGGATGCCAGAAATTGAGGCTAATCCTTTCCGGGGATCAGGTACGGTACATAACCCTGAGCAGGAAATGGTTGAAGCGCGTAAAAACGTAGACTTCTTTGCCAATCTTAAAGCCCAGATGTGGTGGTCGCTGCGTCTTCGATTCCAGAATACTTATCGAGCTTTGCAGGGCATGCAATATGACCCAGACAGTCTTATTTCACTCTCAACACAAGACATAGATAAGCAAGAGCTTGAACAACTTAAGCGCGAACTTTCACAACCCACCTATAGCAAAAATGGTGCAGGCAAAATTTTAGTGAATAAGCAGCCTGACGGTGCACTGTCACCAAACCGGGCTGACGGCGTGATGATTTGTTTCAGTGACATTAGAGAGCGAAAAAGAAAGAAACCTGCAGGTGCGGGTACTCGAACTTATTGATAAGGAAAACTCATGGCAAAGTCTAAAAAGGGCAAAGCGTCAAAGAAGGCTTTGTCTTATGGCAACTTATACACTCAAGAAGCAGTCACTCAGTTCCTGGTGAATTTTGGTAAGCAACCAGATACCGATGAAGTGCTCCGCAAAGCAGGGATTGCACGCCATAGATTGCGTGTTTTACTTGATGATGATGAGATTGCACAGGCGGTTGAAACTCGTATTGATGCACTTTTGGCAACGCCGTTAAGAGTTGAACCGGGCGATACTAAAGAGGCTGAGATGCTGAATTTAGTATTGAAGGAGTGGTTTCATGAAATTGCTACTGGTGCCATAAGTGCATTGTTCTTTGGTTACTCTGTTCAAGAGGCTGTATATGAACTGAAGCCGGAAGGCTATATAGGTATTCAATGGATCGGTGAGAAGCCGATGCAATGGTTTGAGCCTAAGAATGATGGTCGTTTAATTTATCGGCAGGATGGTCATAACGCAGAGCATGAGGTTGATCAGGTATTTAAGTTCTTCTTAACACGCCGTAAAGCCACATACGAGCAGCCTTATGGTAAAGCATTGCTGGCCACACTGTATTGGTTATTCTTCTTTAAGCAAAATGGCTTCAAGTTCTGGGCGAAATTCTTAGAGCGTTTCGGCACACCAATCCTGCTCGGCAAATGTAAAGACACCGAAACTGAAGATATGAGTAAAGCATTGTTAGCTGCTCATGCTCAGAGTGTTTTATCAATCGATGCTGAGGATGATGTTTCAGTTTTGGGGACTTCTGGCGCAAGTGGTACTGCCGGATCTGCATTTGAGTCTTTTAATAATCAACTGATTCGCCAGATTCAAAAGGTTGTATTGGGGCAGACACTCACCAGTGGTACAGATGGCAAGGGGAGTTATGCACTAGGTCAAGTACATGAGAATGTACGAGCAGATAAGCTTAAGTCGGATATTCGCCTGGTAACACCAACTTTACAGGCAGTTGTTAATGCACTTTGTGCATTAAATGGCTGGGGTGAATATGAGGTCATGCTGGGTGAGAAGCCTAAGCCACTCAACAAAGAACAGGCAGAGCGTGATGCTCATCTTAAAAA
>NZ_JBIQOB010000063.1:0-2060 GCF_044130285.1 Acinetobacter sp. BSP-28 | reverse complement strand
AGATCATTAAGAGATTATGAAGAACAACTTGTGTGGATTTTTACTGGTTGATTGATCGAAATTATTTTCATTGATTGATGGTAGAAATTACTCGAAGTTTATTTGAGAAATATTTGTCAGAAAATTGATGAGCCAGATTTGGTGCTTTGAATAAAGCACTATTGATTTTAAACTGAAGAGTTTGATCATGGCTCAGATTGAACGCTGGCGGCAGGCTTAACACATGCAAGTCGAGCGGATGAAGGGAGCTTGCTCCTGGATTCAGCGGCGGACGGGTGAGTAATGCTTAGGAATCTGCCTATTAGTGGGGGACAACAGTTGGAAACGGCTGCTAATACCGCATACGCCCTACGGGGGAAAGCAGGGGATCTTCGGACCTTGCGCTAATAGATGAGCCTAAGTCGGATTAGCTAGTTGGTGGGGTAAAGGCCTACCAAGGCGACGATCTGTAGCGGGTCTGAGAGGATGATCCGCCACACTGGGACTGAGACACGGCCCAGACTCCTACGGGAGGCAGCAGTGGGGAATATTGGACAATGGGGGGAACCCTGATCCAGCCATGCCGCGTGTGTGAAGAAGGCCTTTTGGTTGTAAAGCACTTTAAGCGAGGAGGAGGCTACTTAGATTAATACTCTAGGATAGTGGACGTTACTCGCAGAATAAGCACCGGCTAACTCTGTGCCAGCAGCCGCGGTAATACAGAGGGTGCGAGCGTTAATCGGATTTACTGGGCGTAAAGCGTGCGTAGGCGGCTTTTTAAGTCGGATGTGAAATCCCTGAGCTTAACTTAGGAATTGCATTCGATACTGGGAAGCTAGAGTATGGGAGAGGATGGTAGAATTCCAGGTGTAGCGGTGAAATGCGTAGAGATCTGGAGGAATACCGATGGCGAAGGCAGCCATCTGGCCTAATACTGACGCTGAGGTACGAAAGCATGGGGAGCAAACAGGATTAGATACCCTGGTAGTCCATGCCGTAAACGATGTCTACTAGCCGTTGGGGCCTTTGAGGCTTTAGTGGCGCAGCTAACGCGATAAGTAGACCGCCTGGGGAGTACGGTCGCAAGACTAAAACTCAAATGAATTGACGGGGGCCCGCACAAGCGGTGGAGCATGTGGTTTAATTCGATGCAACGCGAAGAACCTTACCTGGTCTTGACATACAGAGAACTTTCCAGAGATGGATTGGTGCCTTCGGGAACTCTGATACAGGTGCTGCATGGCTGTCGTCAGCTCGTGTCGTGAGATGTTGGGTTAAGTCCCGCAACGAGCGCAACCCTTTTCCTTACTTGCCAGCGGGTTATGCCGGGAACTTTAAGGATACTGCCAGTGACAAACTGGAGGAAGGCGGGGACGACGTCAAGTCATCATGGCCCTTACGACCAGGGCTACACACGTGCTACAATGGTCGGTACAAAGGGTTGCTACCACGCGAGTGGATGCTAATCTCAAAAAGCCGATCGTAGTCCGGATTGGAGTCTGCAACTCGACTCCATGAAGTCGGAATCGCTAGTAATCGCGGATCAGAATGCCGCGGTGAATACGTTCCCGGGCCTTGTACACACCGCCCGTCACACCATGGGAGTTTGTTGCACCAGAAGTAGGTAGTCTAACCGTAAGGAGGACGCTTACCACGGTGTGGCCGATGACTGGGGTGAAGTCGTAACAAGGTAGCCGTAGGGGAACCTGCGGCTGGATCACCTCCTTAACGAAAGATTGACGACCGGTAAGAATCCACAACAAGTTGTTCTTCATGACGATGTATCTGAGGGTCTGTAGCTCAGTTGGTTAGAGCACACGCTTGATAAGCGTGGGGTCACAAGTTCAAGTCTTGTCAGACCCACCACTACTGACGAAGTACGGAAAATCAGAAACATTGACTTATTGATAAGCTGGGGACTTAGCTTAGTTGGTAGAGCGCCTGCTTTGCACGCAGGAGGTCAGGAGTTCGACTCTCCTAGTCTCCACCATCACTTACATTGATCTTGAAATGATCAAGCAAACGTAAGATGAGCTAAGAAACATACAAACAGCTAGATAGCTTATAGAGCTTAGTAAGAA
>NZ_JBIQOB010000062.1:0-283 GCF_044130285.1 Acinetobacter sp. BSP-28 | reverse complement strand
CTCGTTTTAAACAACCTAGCAAGTAATTGTGAAAGTTGGATGAAATGAGTTACTAGCGATTAAACTGAATCAAGCGTTTTGGTATATGAATCTAATTGAAGCTGTACAGTGCTTAAGTGCACAGTGCTCTAAACTGTTATGTTGGTTGATCTACTTGTAGGATCAAACGACTGTTTGGGGTTGTATAGTCAAGTAATTAAGTGCATGTGGTGGATGCCTTGGCAGTCAGAGGCGATGAAAGACGTAATAGCCTGCGATAAGCTCCGGGGAGGCGGCAAATATC
>NZ_JBIQOB010000061.1:0-2382 GCF_044130285.1 Acinetobacter sp. BSP-28 | reverse complement strand
GCTGTCCGCTTGATTTCCTGATTTGATACAAATACCCGGGTGCCAACTGAATATTTTGTGCTGCTGGTGCACAGTACAAGACCGGTACCATCTACCACCAAGACTTTATATTTAGGATGGTCCTCACTGGTGATGGTTCCCACAAATTCGGGTGCCTTTGGGAGTAGATCGATTAGACGTTGTAATGCATTACTCATCTCGATTCACCCGTTCAACCTTAATGGTCTGGTTCACTACCGCATGAGTAAATGACACACTCACACTGTCAATAATTCCCCACCATTCCCCATTAAAGGCGACTAATTCACCTGGTGCACACTCTCCAACTTCTGCATTAATTGGCATGACTAGATTATGAGTTTCGACCATGCCAGCTTTAGCCAGTTGTGCTTTGCCATATGCACCCATGCTTTCAATTGTAAATAAAGCGTTATTCACTGTTTCAAGCAGGGTATCTGCACTGGTGCCAGTTCGTTTTACCTGGCCAGTTAAGCCAGACTGATCATTACTCAACGTGATTCCGTTATAGTCCGGGTAAAGCTCATAATCTGTTGATTGGTCCTTGGTAATGCTTTCCGGTACCAAACGGTCATAGTCCGAAATTGCAATTGGGTCCCAAAAGGTCTTTTTGTATTTGGGTTTAATCGTCAGTGCATTACCACTTTTTTCGCTATAAATAAAACCTCCTGCAGACTCAGCAATCAGTTTGATTGCAGCAATCGGAGTGAGATTCGAATAACTCAAACTATAAGCCGGCAATATCCAGCCAAGCTCATCAATCAGCTGCCAATTCAGTTGAGCATTGCTATTTACCCGGTCAAGTTCAGCCTGTGCTAATTGCACTGATGTACGTTCATTCTCTTGTAAAAATGAACGTGTCGGTGATGTAGGGGTATCAAGTAAAGCTGACTGACTGCGACCAGTTAATGTAAATGTTTCATTAGCAAATCGTCGTGATCGGCTTCGATTCTCAAGCAGCATGTGGTGCTCATTACCATTCACCATAATTTTAAGAATTACCGGCTGCCCGGCAATTGGTTCAAGCTTACTGATTTCAGCAGCTGGAACAGTCAAACTATAGGACCAGCACCAGCGACTTTTATCCGTGCTGTAATTTCCATCGTAGACTTTGATTTCTTCGCCATTGTCTAGGCGGGTAACAGACAAACTATTCAAGATATACCACCAGTTCCTGTTGGGTAGTGCTGGGATGCAATCATCTGCACCAAAATTCAAAATGACGTTATGTGAATCAACTTCATTGCATAGGCAGACAAAATTAAGATCGGTTGAGCCAACATATTCAGGTGGTTTCGGCTTTGGCCATGGTTGCACTGGGTGCTTTCTATAATGAATCGCCTTGGCTTTATCCCAAGCAATTTCACTGCTTGTGATGAGTTCAAGGCCTTTATCCCAATCAAAACCAAAGTGTTTCTCAAAGACATGAGCCACCTGGTGTGAATAGGTAAAAGTCTTGCGTTTACGAACCAGATCAACCCAATCCGTATTCTGATTGATTCTTAGTTTTTTAGACTCATCAAAAACCAGACTTCGAGAGATGAATAGCTTTTCATTTTCTTGCCATTTTAGATAAGCACTACGCGATAGCCCTGTTGCCTGCTCATGAATGATTTGGACCGCACAATGTAGTGTATCGGTCTTATCGAAACCAATTGATGTTTGGTTGCTTAAGTTCAAACTGCGCTCAAAATAAAAGGCGCTGTTATGCGCCTTAAATATTGGTTTAGCCCAGGGTATTTCCATCACACTCAATCGTGAAATTGCTCGCAAAAATCGCATCGGCCTAAACAGTGACAATCCAACGAGATGATTGATATCAAACAATGCATCGATATCAAAACTAACATCATCAAGCCGCATATCAACCGCACACAGGTTTTCTAAGAAAACTGCTTTAACTTCAAAACTAAATTCAGCATCTATATTTGTATCGGCAGAAGCAAAAATAACCGAGCTTTCAATAAATGTTGCTGCTAATTCGAATTTAAAATCAGCATCGAGTTTGAAATCTATTGAATGTGCTACAAAATTTGGATCATAAACCGCGTGTAAATCATACGGTGCTGACAAAGAAGATGGTAATGGTGTGATCTGATATGTTGCACTGAGCACGTATGGTTTGTCATGCTCGTAATTATCTGCCATAAATCACGCATCCGGATGAGGTCTTGTTGGTACATTGAAATTTGCTGTATGCCTACATGCGCCTTTCGTTACTCTTAGATCATCAATATAGCCATCAAAATGCCAGTTGTTTGGCAGCACACGACCGTTACCTGAGCCAATAGATACATTTGACGTGTTTGGGCTATTAAACGGTATATTGTTTTGAGTGGTTGTTGTTCCTTTTAGGTTTCCGTT
>NZ_JBIQOB010000060.1:0-2805 GCF_044130285.1 Acinetobacter sp. BSP-28 | reverse complement strand
GTATAGTTTAATGATAGGTTGTTTAGATACTAAATGCGTTAATGAAAACTAATAAAATCCGTGAAACATTGCTCAAGTATTAGGCGTGGAACGCGACAAATCATTAAAAAAGTCCAGAACGGTGTGCCTGGGCTTTTTTATAATGGGTAAATTATTGAATTAAAACAAATAATTTAGAGAATTTCGTATAACGTGTATTATGTTAATTTTAGGAAAGCTTAAAAAGGTAAAATCTAATGAACCTGTAACTCCTTAATTCGCTAGAACCCAAATCCTCCAAAGCCTTTACTTTTTCATACACGTATTATTTAGTTCTTCAGCTATAATCAGTTTCTTCATAATCTTTTGGCTTGTTATAGTCGTATTGAATATTAAACTTTCCAGTTGGATACAATGTAAAAGTTAGCCCCCAAATACGATCACCTGTCAAATCAAGCAAATGCTTTCTAAGGAAAAAAATTTTTTCTTTAGCCAATTTACTAACATCTCTAGGAATATCACTACCGAGTCGGTCTAATTCACTATTATATTTTGACCACCATGTACTACTAATCATTTTCCCAAAAATTTCGTAGGTTGCTCCAGCTTCATCCCAAGAATTTTCTCCAACAAAGGCTAGAATTTCTTCAGCAATTGCTTGGTAAGCCTCAATGACTAATGTATTTTCAATTTGTTGACTCATTGATCAAGTTCCTAAGTCTTTTTTGTACCATCAATATGCTGCCACATTAAATTCATTAGGTTTAGTTTGTAAAACCATTTATTTAACATAATGGCTGTTATACGAAGTCGACTTGTAATGCAATTTGCATTACAGTACTCCTAGTACATTAAATAACTGGGAGATATGATGGCTACTGTTAACTTCAGGGTCGATGAAGCCCTTAAAGAAAAATCTTATTCAATCCTTAAAGAGCAAGGTATTGCACCTACGGATTTCTTCACTAGTATTCTTGAATATGTTGCTACGACTGGGAAACTGCCCGTCAAAAAAGCTTTGCTTTCGGAAGAAGATGAAGAATTATTAGCTCTTGTCCGTAAGCGCATTAACGATCCTAAAGAGATGTTTGAGGAAGTCACATTAGATGACTTATAAGCTTTTACGTCACAAGGACTTTACAGCAGAATGGGAAAAACTCCCTGTTGCTATACGAGATCAATTTAAAAAGAAACTAGCTAAAGTCATAGAGCAGCCACATATTCCAAAGAACATGCTTAGAGGCGATCTTGCAGGTTGCTATAAAATCAAATTATTAAAAGCTGGTGTCCGACTTGTCTATCAAGTTAAAGATGATCAGGTAGTTATCCTGCTCATTACCGTCGGAAAACGAGCTGATAGCATAGTTTATGACGAAGCGAAAAAGCGAATTAAAGACTAAAAATGGGAGCTTATAGCTCCCATTTTTAACTTCGTATAACGTGTATTATGTTAATTTTAGAATATCTAATCTATCCACCCCCTTATAATTTGTTGCAATCTAAGTAGATTGAACACTTATTTCGCTGTTTTATTTATATGCATTGATAAATAATTATGATCAAAAACTGATTAGATAAAAATATTTATGCTTTAACTAAGCTAGATAAGTAGCTTTTTTCTAATTTAAAAATTAATAGACTTTATCTTAGTTTTTATTAAATCTTCATCTATACAGTTCCATCAAGGAGATACAATATGCGTATAACTTGGACTGTCCTTATTAGTGCAATAACACTTACCTACTTCACTTTGCCTGTCGCTTTTTCTGCTCCAAGTGATTGCACCACTGTCTACAACAATGCAACTCGAAACATCAATTTTTCTCAAAAACAAAAAAGAGAATTAAGCTACTACTTCAATCAGCACTGCCAAAAAAATGGTGAAGTAAATGAATCATCGCTATCCGTTGGTATAGATGTAATCGTAAAGCAGATTCCATTCAACTTCTCTGCTAATTCCAATAATGCACAGAAGAAATTGGAAGAGTTCTGCAAGATGGGCGTCGAACAGAATTATTCATCTTTTATACAAACCGATTTTAAAGATGAAGTAGTAGTAGCAGCCCTGAACAGCTTTAATCAGTGCCTTGCTCTCGATAATCGAGGCCTACGCATTACTCACGAAGAGCAGCCACCTGAGTCTGTAATTATACATGGCGCTCTCACCAATATGTACACGTCCCCCACACTTGACGCAATTACGTACAGCGACAATGTCAGTTGTAGTAGTAATAACTTCAGTGCGAATGGAAAGGCTATTCAACTAATAGGCGACCAGAGTCTAAAAATTAAAAAGAATTTTGCAATTACCTGCAAACGGACAGCTAAGATAGAAAATGGACAAACCTACTACCAAAGAGCCGTAATTGGCTTAGCAACATCTCTTGGGCCATACACTGTAGAGCTTAGCGAAGATCAACTTTACGGTTTTATGCTTGCTAGTCAGGCAAAAAATAACTACAACATTATGAGTAGTCAAATGAATAATGCGATTCAAGAACGTAATGCGGCAATCGCCAGAGAGAAGTCATTAGAAGATAGGTTATCAAGAGTCTCAGTTAATGTGAAAACTCTCAGCATTGGTGAGTATGGTCCTCCAAGTACACAGTTTTTCCAACCACGTCTCTATTGTGGAACCGATGTACAAACTTGGGCAAAACAGCAGTGTGGTGCAGCAGAAGCGGCTGTACATCACATCGGTGGATATGGAGGGAATAAGTGTGGGTATAATCATTTTGTAGTTACTTGTTTAAATAGACCATAATTTAAATTTTGATCAAACTAAATTAATCAATTTACTTTATTTTTATCTATTTAACATAATGG